>JANWXO010000377.1 GCA_025057295.1 Candidatus Binatia bacterium
AGTCCCTTGATGCTCGCACTCTTTTGGTCGCCCGAGCACTCGACTGCCGCCTATAGCGATCCCTTCGCGCTTTTCGCCGACGCGGTCGACATTTTACGGCAAGAGATCCGCGAGCTGGCCGGTCTTGGTTGCCAGTACATTCAGATCGATGCTCCGGAGCTCGCTACGCTTGTGGATGAGTCGCAACGACGGATGACATACGAAGCGCGCGGGGTCTCGCCGGAGCGGATGCTCGGCGAAGGTGTCGACATGCTCAATGCCCTTGCCGATGCGCCAGGCGTCACCTTTGGCCTGCACCTCTGCCGCGGGAATAATGCGGGGCGCTGGATGAGTCAGGGTGGCTACGAGGCCATTGCCGAGCAGGTCTTTCGGCGGGCGACGAAGTACGACATTTTCCTCTTGGAATATGATGATTGGCGGTCGGGTTCGTTCGAGCCATTGACTGCCATCCCTCAGGACAAGATAGTCGTGCTCGGCTTGGTCTCGACCAAGACGAATACGCTCGAACCTGCCGAAGATGTTATTGCTCGCATCCGAGCGGCGAGCCACTATATTCCCCTCGAGCGGCTCGCGGTCTCTACCCAGTGCGGCTTTGCCTCAGTGTTGCAAGGAAACCCCATCAGCGAGGCGACGCAAGAGGCGAAGTTGCGCCGCGTCGTAGAGGTCGCTCGTCGCGTCTGGGGATAGGCAGGAGCAAAGACAGGCGTATTGCTGCCACAGGGGTCACTGATGATCCGCACGACCGTCGTTGGCAGTTGGCCTCTGCCTGAGATGTACCGCGAGAGGCTGCTGCAGTATCACCGTGGAATCTTACCGGAGATGCTCATCAAGCCCACCTTGGTCGGTGCAGCTGAAATTGCCATCCGCGAGCAGAAGTCCACCGGCGTCACCCAGTTTATGGGCGGGGAGTTTTTCGCCGAGATGTTCATTCAGCATATTCCTCGCAAACTGACAGGCATCAGGCTCGTCAAGCCCCAGGCCCCGGAGTTGAAATCGTATAGCGATCTTGCCGAGTATGAGTTGGTCGACGACATCGACGCCCCGCATGGGCTGGGGTATGTCGAGGCGTTCCGGCGTGAGTCGCAGATTGCTCCGGACCTCGAGAAAGCGTCGGTCCCCGGGCCCCTGGAGGTCCTGGCGCATCTCCGCCCCACGCCAGAGTTACGGACGCAAATCCCGCGGGCGATTATGATCGTCAACCGCGAGATACGGGGGCTGGTTGCCGCCGGTGCTCGCGAGGTCCAACTCGACATCCCCTATATCGCGATCCGATCGGTCCTCGGTCGGTTGACGCCTGCAGAGGCGGTGGAGTTGATCGCCCAGAGCTTTGCTGGCGTCGAGGGGATCAAAACGATTCATTGTTGTTTAGGGGACCTCGGCTCCCAGCCAGCCATCACCGTGCATAACCTGCGCGCCCTGCTGCCGTATATCGAACGACTGTCGGGAGTCATTGATAAGGTCCATTTAGAGTGTTCGCATCCGGGCCAGTGGGCAGACCGGGCGTGCTTGCGCGATATCCCGAAGGATATGGAGGTCGTCGCTGGTATTGTGGATGTGAAGGCTCCCGTTGAGACCGTCGATCAGATCGAGGAGCGCATCCGCGAAGTGCTCCGTTTTGTCGAGCCCGAGCGGTTATGGATTGCTCCCTCTTGTGGTTTGGGCCGGCGCACGACCGAGGTGGCAATCGGCAAGCTGTCGCGCATGGTCGAGGCTGCCAAGCGATTTTAGCTGTTCTTCTGGCCCAGCCGTTCTCCTCTCTGGTACAGGCCTCACACTCTATGCTATACGCCCAAGCCGTTGAGGATGTCGCGAACGGCGCAGGAGTGGGAGCTGAGAGCCGCTCGCAGAACGCTTTTCCTCAAGAAAGGAACCCGAGCATGAGTCGTGAACAGAACCTCGCTGTCGCTCAATCCGTGGCACTCCGGCCGATCGAAGAGATTGCTGCTCGCTTGTCCCTGCCTGTCCACTATTTAGAACCCTACGGCCGCTTCAAGGCGAAGGTGGCGCTGGAGGCGCTCACCGCGGCACCGTCCCGCCCAGGGGGGAAACTGATCCTGGTGTCGGCGATCAATCCCACACCGGCGGGCGAAGGGAAGACGACCACTACGATCGGTTTGGGCCAGGCCTTGGCCCGCCTGGGAAAGAAAGCTGCGGTGGCGATCCGTGAACCATCGATGGGGCCGGTCTTCGGAGTCAAGGGTGGTGGATGTGGCGGCGGACGCTCGCAGGTCCTGCCGATGGAGGATATCAATTTACACTTCACCGGCGACATCCATGCGGTAGGAGCGGCGCACAATCTGTTATCCGCCATGCTCGATAACGCACTCTTCCACGGGCTGGTCGATCTGGACGTGCGCCAAATCCGCTGGCGGCGGGTGATAGATATGAACGACCGCGCCCTCCGTCAGATCGTCATCGGCCTCGGTGGACGCCTCATGGGGGTTCCGCGCGAGGAGGGGTTCGATATCACCGCCGCCTCTGAAGTGAT
>JANWXO010000378.1 GCA_025057295.1 Candidatus Binatia bacterium
GACAGCAGCGTGGATGTGGTGATTATCCAGGGTGGACTCCACCACCTTCCCGTCCTTCCGACCGATCTCGAACAAACCCTGGCAGAAGTGGGACGGGTGCTGCGGCATGGGGGACGCTGTGTGATTGTCGAACCCTGGCTCACCCCCTTCCTGTCGCTGGTGCACCGGGTCAGTCGCTGCGGACTGGTGCAGCGGCTGTCGCGGCGGGTCGCTGCGTTTGCGGAGATGACCCGCTATGAGCAGCACACCTACGACCAATGGTTGGCACAGCCCGACCTGATTCTGGCGCTGCTGACGCGCTATCTGCGGCCCGAGCGCTGTCTCATCGCTTGGGGCAAGGTGATGTTCGTGGGAACCAAGGACGGCAACCTTGCGGGGAGTAGGACAGAGAGCTGATACGCCGAGGAGTGGAACCCTCTCCGGCGTGCGTGTACGGTGGCCTCACAGGGTGATCGTTGTCGCCTGCCTGGGGTGGTACCTTGGCTGCAGCCTCTACCAGCTTCCGCTGCCCGGCCTCGAGTACGATGAGGCCATCTTTGGCCCACCTGCCTTAGGATACACACAGGATTTTCTCACCGGTCCGGCGGCGGTTGCGGTTGATTCGCCCGCGCGCTTCTCTCCGATCGCTTTTACGCCTTTTGCGCCTCGCTTCGGTTCGTACCAGGTGCCGCTGATGGTGACCCCTTATCAAGGGGCGCTCAAGGTCCACCTCCTGGCCGCTGTCTTCTCGTGCTGGGGAGTCTCGCCGTGGACGTTGCGGGTGCCCAACGTCGTGATCGGCGGGGCGACCCTCGTGTTGTTCTTTGCGTTGCTGGCGCGAGTGTGGACGCCAGGAGTTGCCGTGCTGGCCCTGGCGCTGCTCGCCACCGATCCCAGCTATCTCTTCTACACCCGGCACGATTTCAACCCCTCTGCCTGGCTCCTCTTGCTGGTCATCGCTCCGTTGTGGTGTCTGGTGCGAGGGAGCGACGTTGCAGGGGGACGGTCGGGATGGTGGGCAGCCGCCGGCTTGCTGTTCGGCCTCGGCGTCTATAATCGTTTGGACTATTTGTGGTTTTTGGCGGCGATGGCGATCACTGCCCTGCTCTGGGGGTGGCGGCAGGGATGGGGGTGGATCAGCGGGAGGAGGAGAGCGCTCGCATGGGCGATGGTCTTTTTTCTGTTGGGATGCTCACCGTATCTGTTTTTTGTCTGGCAGCGGCCGACGATCGCCCGTTCGGTCTGGTCCTTGGCCGTGCCCGCGCAGGATCTCGCTGCTGTGCTGCAGGTCAAAGGGTATGTGCTTTGGACCGTGTTGAACGGGACCTCGCTGCTGGATTTTTTTGCAGCCCGTTCCGGGGTCAATCTCGGCAAAGAGGTGACCCCTGAGGGTGAAGTCCGGGTTGGCTCGTATGTCGCTGCACGACAGCAGCTCGTGCTCTCGTCCTTGTATACCGGGACGCTCACGCCTTTCGTTGCCGTGGTGGTTGCCGTTCTGCTCTGCCGCCTGCGACCGCCGCCGCTGCTGCAGTTGCTCATGCTGTTTTTGTCGGCGCTGGTGTTCAGCGTGGGAAGCGTCGCCGGAGCCCTGCGAGGTCACCATTTCGTGGTCTTTCTGCCCTTTGTACAGGTGTTCGTTGCCGCTGCGCTGGGAGTCATGGGACAGCACAGCCGCACCCGATGGGGAAGGATGGTGTGGAGCGTGGTCGCGGGTGCCTGCTTGGTCACGAACCTGCTCGTAGTCTTCCGGTACCACACGTTTCTGGCTGCTACGGGCGGTCGGGGAGTATGGTCGGAGGCGATCTACGCCCTTACGGAGTATCTCGAAGCGCACTGCCACACCCAACGCTGTCTGCTGGGCGATTGGGGGTTGGGAACACAGGTCGTGACACTGGCAGCGAGACCGCTGCAGGTGGAAGAAGTCTTTTGGCCGTACATTCACGGGGCCAGTGAGGCAGAGGCCGAGACGCTCGTGTGCACGCCGCCAGCGTTCTTTGTGTTCTATAGCGATCGCTACACCAACTTCTCGCGTCCTAAGCAGATCTTCTTTGCTGCAGCACGGCGTTGTGGTGCCACGGCGCTCACCGAGCGGGTCTTTGTCGAGCGCGACGGGACACCGGTCATCGAGGTCGTGTCCTTCCGTCCCGGTCCCGCATCGGGAGCTGCGGCGGAATAGCAGTCGTTCCTCTCGCTTCAGCGGGTCGGTGGGGTACCCCACTCGTGCTGCCGGGTTTTCCAGAGCGAGAGGAAGTAGCGTCGGTACGGCTCCGCCTCCCAGGCTGTGCCGAGGGCGGCCAATTCCTGCCAGAACTCTCTGGCGCGCTTGCGATTGGTCAGCACCTCCAGGAGGGAGCCGAAGAGTCGGCTCCAGAGGGGGGAAAAGGCGATCTCGGCCAGTTTGGGGGACAGGCGTTCTCGTAGGAGATCGAGACCATCCCCGGGTTTGGCGGCGATCATCTGAATCCAGGGG
>JANWXO010000379.1 GCA_025057295.1 Candidatus Binatia bacterium
CCAGCCCACAGTTTGCGCAGCACCTGTACCCCTTCTTCCATCCGTTTGGCCCGTTCCTCTGGAGGGATCCCGCAGGCGAGGCAGTCCCGTGGGTCGCTCCCAAGCCCGACTGCCATAATCACTCGTCCACAGCTGCCGGTGAGATAATCGAGGGTGGCGTAGGTTTTTGCCACCTGCACGGGGTCGCGGGCTGGCAGGGTCAGGACGCTCGGCCCCATTTTGATCGTTTTCGTTCGTGCCGCGAACATCGCCATGATACAAGAGATTTCTAGATCGGGAGTGCGCGAGACAATATGGTCTGACAGCCAGATCGAATCGATACCGACAGCCTCGGCCCGCTCGGCATACGCACAGATCGTCTCCGGGCTGGGCATACCGAGTCGCCACAAGCCGAAGCCGATTCCGATTTTGATCCCGCTCATATCAGGGCCTCCGCTTTCTGCTCTGCTGGGCACTGTACCAGAAAGAGGGGAGGTGATGAAAGGCGGTTCGGCCCCTCTTTACCGCAGCTCGGTCGTGAGGTGGTGGCGGTCATTGAGGGTGGTCAACACCCAGGTCGAGAAGAGCCCGAGAGGAGTGAACGTCAGGGTGCTGCGAGAGGCGAGGTCGACTCTGAGGCGGTGGATAGAAGCGAGGGGCAGTCCGAGAGCCGCACAGAGAATCGTGCCGATCGTCATCGTATGACTGATGACGGCAACCGCTCCGTTCAGCGTGCGTTCTCGTAACTGGTCGATCACTGGCCAGGCCCGTTCCTGTACCGCTCGTAACGGTTCCCCTCCGGGAGGTGCCGTGTCGGCGGGGTCCTGCAACCAACGCGTGAAGAACGTCTCGTGCCGCTGCAACAGTTGCGGACCGGTCAGCCCTTCCATCTCGCCTTGGTTCCATTCCTGTAATTCGTCCCTGAGCGTAACGCGGAGTCCGTGCGGACGTGCGATCAGCTCTGCCGTTTCTCGGGCCCGCGCGAGGGGGCTGGAGAGAATCACACTGACCGCTTCCTCTCTCAACAGCTCAGCGAGTGCCTGTGCTTGACGGTACCCCCGCCCCGTCAACGGCACGTCTGTAACTCCCTGGCAACGTCCTTCTCGATTCCATATCGTCTCACCGTGGCGAATGAGGTAGACAATGAGTCGGCGAACCTGTTCCATGCCTGCGTTCTTCCCTCCGTCCTGCTGGCCCTGCCTGCATCGAGTGACCTCGTCATGAGGCTATGGGTGCTTCTTCACTTGGCGTCACAGCCTGCCGCTCCGGCTTCTTCCTGGTAGAGGGGGGAACAGTGGTCGAGGAATCGATGTCGCTATTGTAGCCCCTCGTTTTCCTCGTCACCGTGTGCAGAATTTAGCAAGCAAGAACAGCCGTGTGGCTAACCCCAAGCTGCTCAACCAGCGGGCCGGCGCTGGCTGTCAGGAAGCGATTCGGCTGCGCAAGGCAGCGAGTTCATGCCGCAATTCCTGCAATGGGTCGCCCAAGAAGCGCGCGACCGCTTCCTGCACAAATTTCTCGATGTATTTCCCCTGCATATCGTTTTCGATATTCACGCGATCGCCCGGTTTTTTAGCGTGGAGGGTCGTGACATGGTAGGTGTGTGGGATGATCGCACAGGTAAATGCCGTGGGTTGGCAATGGAAGACAGTCAGGCTAATGCCGTCCACCGCGACGGAGCCTTTTTCCACGAGATACCGACCTAGCTCGGCGGGAATCGTAAAGGTGTACAAGAAAGAATCCCCCTCGGGCTCGATCGCAGCGATCTGGCCAATACCGTCGACATGCCCGAATACGAGGTGTCCGGAGAGGCGATCTTGTAAACGTAACGAGCGCTCGAGATTGACAAGGTCACCTGGCTGCAAGTCACCCAAAGTTGTGCGTCTGAGCGATTCGGCAGAGACATCGAAACTGAGGGCGGTGTCGCGCACGGTCGTCACAGTCAGACACACCCCGTTGACACAGATGCTTTCGCCCACGGCAATGTTCTCCAGGGGAAGGTTGGGAATGAGAGTGAGACGCACTCCTTGCTGTGAGTGGGCTACAGAAGTAACCCTACCGGTGGTTTCAACAATGCCGCTGAACATATGGCTCCGAGTGTGAGGCGCTGCCGGGCGAAGGGGCGGTGGTCGTCGCTGCTGAGCAGAGCGCCCCTTCGTCCTCTGTCCGCTATTATCCTGCCGCTTTGACGCTCGGCCGCTCCTGGCACCGCGTCAGCCACGCTTTGACGCGAGAGAATTGGTCAGGGACCTGTACCTGCAGCGGGCCGAACAGCGGGACCCACGTCACGAAACAGATGTCGGCCAAAGTAAAGGCAGCGCCGAGTAAATAGTCGTTGCTGCCCAGTTCGCGCTCGAGCCGTTCAAAGCAGGTGTGCAAGTCCTGTTTTGCCTTGTCGATAACGCTCTGATCGGCCTGTCCTGGGGGCTTGAAAAAGACCTGACCCACGATCGCCGCCAGCGCT
>JANWXO010000037.1 GCA_025057295.1 Candidatus Binatia bacterium
GACACCCGCGCGAGGAAACGGCAGCGGAGGGAATCTATGGAACAAAAACGCTGGGCTTTGTCCGTGCCGCTCGATGGCTTTACGATAGCCGAGCTCGCTGAGATCGCGAGGGAGGCTGAGCAGCTAGGGTATAGCGATGCCTGGTCAATGGAAGTGGACGGGGTGGATTGTTTTACCCCCTTGGCGGTAGTCGGGCAGGCGACCCGCTTACGGGTCGGGACGGCGATCGCGAACGTCTACACCCGTGGACCCGCAACCTTAGCCATGAGCGCTGCGGGGATGGCAGAGGTTGCGCCGGGGCGATTTTGCCTGGGGATCGGCACCGGTTCTCAACCCATCGTCGAGACGTGGAACAGTGGGCAGTTCCACCGCCCTGCCACCCGCCTGCGGGAGATGCTGCAGTTCCTCAGGCAAGCTTTGGCTGGGGAGCGGGTCGTTTTTCAGGGAGAGACGTTTGCAGTGAATGGCTTTCGGCTGAGCCGCCCACCGACTGCTTCTATTCCGATCTACGTGGCGGCACTGCGCCCGACCATGCTGCGCATCGCTGGCGTGTATGGCGACGGGGCGATTTTGAACTGGCTCTCCGCGTCGGATGTGCGCAAATCGGTCGGAGTGGTGCGGACTGCAGCCGAACAAGCAGGGCGCGATCCGGGGGCGGTGGAGATTACTGCCCGGTTGTTCCTCTGTATCGATCCCCCGACTCCAGAGGCGGAAATGGGGGTGCGACGCCACATCACTACCTACCTGAATGTTACCGTGTACCAAAAATTTCACCAGTGGTTAGGGCGGGCCGAGTTGCTGACCCCCATGTGGGAGGCGTGGAAGCGCGGGGACCGCAAGGGCGCGCTCACAGCGGTACCGGAACAGGTGATCGATGAGTTGGTCATACGCGGAACGGTAGAGCAAATGCGGGCCCATGTCCTGCGGTATATGGAAGCGGGAGTGGACACCGCTTTTCTGCAACTGATGACCTTCGAGACCGATCCTGCGCGCAAACGAGAGAGGATCCTGCAGGCCATGCGGGCCCTCGCACCTGTCCATGTGTGACGCTCGCTGGGACGATCTGAACGGATCTATTCCTCGCGTCCAGGGAATGCCTCTGGGGTTCCTTTTGTACCCTGCGCTTGTGACTCCCTATGTTTTATGTGCTCCTGCGCCGGGTCGGTGTGACTGGTCGCGCATCATTCTCGGAGGTCGCCGAGCGGTGATGCAGCACGGCGAGATTCTGCAAGTCCGCGTCTCAGAAGAAGTTTTCAGTCAACAGTGAGGGACGAAAGGGTACCGCTGTATCCGACCGGAAGAAGTAGCCTTCCTTGTTTCGCCGACCCAAGCCGCTATGGGAGGAGGAAGGCGTCGGGGCGACCTTCACGGTGACTCTCGTTCGTGTGATCGCAGCATGGTGACAAACTAGCTTGTCTTTTTTCTCTCCGTGTGAGATTGGTACAAAGAGATAGGGGGTATCCGTGAAACGAACCCTCATCGTCGGTATCGCGCAGTTCAATCCTCGCCTCGGAGATGTCGAGGCCAATTTTTCCCTCTGCGAACGATATGTACAGCAAGCGCGTGCCCAAGGGGTGGAGCTGTTGGTGTTCCCGGAGCTGAGCCTGACCGGGTACCACCTGCGCGATATGGTCGCGACGGTGGCGCTGCGCACCGATGCGCCGGAGATGATGCGCTTGAAGGCCCTGAGCCGGGAGGTTCCTTTCGTGCTCGGCCTTGTGGAAGAGAGCCCAGATTATCGGTTCTATAACGCAGCGGTCTATCTGGCTGGGGGAGAGATCTGTCACCTCCACCGCAAGGTGTACCTGCCGACCTACGGCATGTTCGACGAGCAACGGTACTTTGCCCGTGGGGACCGAGTGCGTGCTTTCGAGACGCCATTTGGGCGTGCCTCGATCCTCATTTGCGAAGATCTCTGGCATCCTTCCACCGCCTACCTTGCCGCCTTGGACCGAGCGCTCCTGATTATCTGTCCCTCGGCGAGCCCGTTGCGTGGCATTTCTGACGGGGCAGTACAAGATGACAATGCCCGCTATTGGGAATTGATTAACCGGATGTACGCGGAAACTTTCAGCCTTTTTCTCGTCTACGCAAATCGGGTGGGTTTCGAGGACGGGGTAGGATTTTGGGGAGGATCGGAAATCCTCGACCCCTTCGGCAGGTGCTTGGCGAAGGGGAGGTATTACGAGGAGGATTTCCTCACCGCAGAGCTCTGTCTCGATGTTGTGAGACGCAAGCGCCTGGCTTCTCCGCTGTTGCGGGACGAAGATGTGAGTCTCACTATCAGGGAACTGATGCGTATACGCGACGACAACAGGTAACGAAAGGAGAACACCGGATGGCCAAGACAGCCAAATCAGCGACAAAAGCGGCAAAGGCGAAAAAGGCGACGCCGGCAAAACGGGTAGTCGCCAAAGCGGTACGCAAACCGGCTCCCAAAGCTGCGCGGAAGGAGAGGGCACTGGTAGCACCGCTCCCTGCGGCTTCTCCGGTCGTAGAAGACTATATTGCGATCCAGCAGCTCCTCCACAAGTATTGTCATGCCGTTGACCGAGGAACGGCTGACGAGGTGGCCGAGCTTTTTCACCCTGATGGTGTCCTCTGCCCACGCTACGAGAGTGATGAACGCTACGAGGGGCGCGAAGCGGTACGAGGATGGTACGCCCGCTACATGGAAAATTTCCGCACCAAGGTGCGCTATCTCCGCCACAAGATTACCTCGCCTGTGATCGACATTACCGGGGATGAGGCGACCTCGGTGTGTTATCTCGATGCCGACTCTGTTTCCCTTTCCTCTAATCAACCCTCGGTTGCCTTTGGTCGTTATGAAGACAAGCTCATCAAAGACGGGGGCCGCTGGTGGTTCAAAGAACGGACGATCATCGTCTACTATTCGTACTCCATCGAGTCCTACCGTGAAGGGCGGGGGGCGTAGGCTCGGAGGTTCCTAGGGGAACAGCTGCCCCACCTGTATATACCGAATATACCGATGCTGCGCATCTTTCTGCTGTGCTGGGTTGCGCTTGCGCCTGTCCCTGTCCTGGCTGGTCGTGTCACGGCAGTCCTCGACGGCGACACGATCGAGCTGGCTGACGGGACGGTGGTACGTTACGTCGGTGTGAACACTCCGGAACGGGGGCAGCGCTTCTATGAAGAGGCGCGGCAATACAACGCCCGCCTGGTTCTTGGCAAAACCGTGCGGCTTGCGAGTGCTGGACAAGAAGAGGATCGGTACCGCCGTCGGCTGGCGTATGTCTATGTGGGCGAGGTGTTGGTGAACGCTCACCTCATCGCCGAGGGCTGGGCGCACCTGTTTGTTCTCGCTCCTTTGCCCCCCTATCAGGAATGGTTGCAGCTCCAGAAAGACGCGCAGGCGCAACGCAAAGGGATGTGGCGTGCTGGTGGTGTCCCTGGGCCGCTGAAGATCACAACCGTACAGGCAGACGCAGAGGGGGATGACAGACGCAATGTGAACGGCGAGTACGTGCGCGTCTGCAACGTGAGTACCGAGCCGGTTGCACTCACAGGCTTTGCCGTGCAGGACGCACAAGGACGTCGGTATCTGTTTCCTGGGGGGACACTGAAGCCTGGTTATACCGCTCTCCTACTGAGCGGCAAGGGCAAGGATACCACGCACCGGGGACAACTCATCTTTTACTGGGGGTCGGCGTACCCGATCTGGAACAACCATGGCGAGACCGCTTTTCTGTTCAATCCGGAGGGCAACCTGATTGATTCGTTCACTGTTGACGCTCCCTAGGCTGGCACGATAGTCTCCTGCGCACGTGTTTCGTCAAAGGAGCGGTGTGTCTCATGAAGATCGTCGTCTTGATCAAACAGGTTCCTGTGGTCTCAGCTATGAAGCTCGACCCTGAGACGAAAACCCTGATCCGCGAAGGAGTTCCCTCCGAAGTCAGTGCTTTTGACATCCGTGCGCTCGTGAAGGCGGTGGAGTTGCGAGATGCCCACGGCGGGGAGGTGGTCGCTTTGACCATGGGACCACCGCAAGCCCGTGCTGCCTTAGAACATTGCCTGGCCTTAGGAGCTGACCGTGCTGTTCATTTAGTGGACCGTGCTTTCGCCGGTGCGGATACGCTCGCGACGGCGCGAGCCTTAGCGCTGGCACTCAAGCGCGAAGGGTACGATCTCGTCCTCTGCGGTCGCCACAGCACCGATGCGGAAACCGGCCAGGTCGGTCCTGAGGTTGCCGAGTTGCTCGATCTGCCACAAATTACTGCCGCTCGCACCCTGACTGTGGATGGGCGTCTCATTACTGCCGAGCGAGAGACCGACAGCGGCTGTGAGACTGTCGAGTGTTCCCTGCCGGCTCTCGTGTCGGCGACGGAAGACCTGGCCCCAGAACGGTTCCCGAAGAAGGCGGAGCGAGAAAAAGCAAAGGAGAAACCGATCCAAGAGGTCTCGGCGAGAGAGTTATCCTCTGATCTCTCCCTCTTTGGCAGTGCTGGTTCCCCTACGTGGGTAGAATCGGTGCGAACGATCGAGGTTACCCGTCTGCAGAAAGTGCTTGATGGGGACCTGGCAACACAAGTCCGTACGCTTGTCGAGCTCCTCTTGGAGCGAGGCTTGTTTGGGCGCTGGCGTGGAGAAGAGGAAGAGAGCAGTCTGGCGCCTCGCGGGAGGACGCTCGCTGGCGGCAAAGCTGTGTGGGTGGTCGCCGAGACCCTCGGCGGTACGCTGCGGCCGGTCACGTTGGAACTGCTGGGGAAGGCCAGCGAATTGGCCGTCAAATACGGTGGAGAGGTCGGTGCACTCCTCATCGGTAGTGCGGTCGATCACCTCGTTGCTCCCCTGGCAATTCACGGGGCTGATGTTGTCTACTTGGCCCAGGATCGGCGCTTGACTCCGTATAGCACCGATCTGTACGCCGCCGTATTGACCCGTGCGATCCAAGATTATCACCCTCAGGCGGTCTTACTGCCCTCTACGGTGATTGGCCGTGATCTTGCGCCACGCGTGGCAGCACGCCTGGGTTTGGGTCTGACCGGCGACTGTATTGATCTCGATGTCAACGAGCACGGTCGGCTCTTACAGTATAAGCCGGCATTTGGTGGGAATGTGGTCGCTCCCATTCTCTCTCGCACTACCCCGGAGATGGCTACGGTTCGGCCGGGAATGTTAAAAAAAGCGCGTCCGAACCCCTCCCGCCAGGCACGCATCGAGATGCTCTGGCCAGACCCTACCGTTGCGAGCCGGGTACGCGTGCGTGCCCATACCGATACGGTCGCTGGCAAAGCAGCAGCATTGGACTCGGCCGAGATCGCCATAGGGGTAGGCAAGGGTATTGGCGGCCCGGCCAACCTTCCTGTGATCGAACAACTGGCTGCCGTCTTACACGATGCCCCGCTAGCGGCGACGCGGGATATTGCAGATCTTGGCTGGCTGCCACGACACCACCAGGTCGGCTTGACCGGGCGGGCGATCGCACCGAAACTCTATTTCGCGATCGGTATTCGCGGTGCTTTTGAACATACCGTGGGCATCCGCCGTGCTGGAACTGTCGTCGCGATCAACAAGAACCCGAAAGCCCCGATCTTTCAGCATGCCGACTTTGGTATCGTAGGAGATTATGCTGAAGTCGTCCCGTTATTGACGGCAGCCTTGCAGGAAGCCAAGGCAACTAGGGGGCAGCGGTGAGCCAGAAAGCGCCCATAGCTTTCTGTTGAGCAGTATTCATGACGACATGAAGATCGATCTTTTCGGACAGGTTCTCGAGGTCGAGGAAAACACGGACGGCTGGCATGTCTACTTGGTCGGTGCGGGAGGCAAGGAGCGCGCAGCCTCTGCTCTTGTCATCCCAAGCAGGGTGCAGGTGAGCGCGGTGATCTCTGTCGTGGGAGAGCAATGAAAAAGCATCCCCGTGGGCGGCGACTGAGCTAGGACCTGTGTGGGTGTAGTCCGTCGAAGCGCGATTTCTCCCAAACCATCCCCCGTGGGAGACGAGGAGGGAGGGTGTGAGGCTTCTCGCAGCGAAGGGAGGATACTCCCTCATTGAAGTTTTGGTCGCGCTGACTCTCTTCTCTCTTGCCGCTCTGAGTCTGTCGGCTGGGGTAGGGACTGCCATGCGGGCGGGGAAGTTAAGCGCCGATGTTACCCGCGCCACGATCCTCGCGCAGGATAAACTCGAGGAATTGCTCGCCCAGGGCTCCCCGCTGAGTGACGGGAACGATACTCCTCAGCCGCAGTTTACCAGGACCTGGACAGCGACCCTGGATACCCCAGAAGTGGGGGTGACGCACATTGAGGTGGTAGTGTCTTGGACCAACTCTGCTACGCATGCGGTAACCCTCGCAACGGTGCTCAATGAATAGTCGGTGGTCGGTCTCGGGTGCGCAGCGTCGAACTGGGGATGTACGGGGCCTCACTTTGATTGAGGTCTTGGTTGCGCTGACTATCGCCAGTATTTTTGCCCTGGCCCTGTACGGGTTTTACTCTTTCCATGTTCGCGTTCTCAAGGCGGAGCAAACACGCCTGTCTGTCCAGGAGGGTGCCCGGCTGGCGATCGATTTTCTCGTGCGCGAGTTGCGCTTTGCCGGCGCACGCCCGGTCCGTGACGGTCCGTGTGCCGGATTTGCCCACCTCACGCGTGCGGAAGGGCAGGCTATTACGCTACAGTACGATTTTCGTGGCAACACGATGGGAACTCCACCTGATGGCTGCCCGGACGACCCTTTGGAAATCGTCTCCTACACGTACGATGCCAGTGGCCGGCTCCTGCGGCGAGCAACCGGTGGGGGAGCACCGCAGCCCTTTGTGGCCGACGTGCCAGCGGGTGGGTTCCTCCTCCGGTATTTCGACCGTGACGGGAATGAGCTCGTTCCACCCCTTGCTGAGGGGGAGCGTGCTGCGGTACGGAGTGTTATGGTTTCGGTGCAGACCAGCCGGCCGCATCCAGACCCACGCATCGCTGCCCCGATTACCGCGTCGTTCAGCTCTATGGTCTTTCTCCCCAATCCTTCGCGGTAGCCCCCTTTTTGGGGGCCAGCGGGCGGAACCATGGCCTATACCTCACCTATTGCGGTTCGTATCTCAGTCGCTGTGGTTCCCAAGCAGTCCGGCGTCGTTCTGATTGCCACTTTGTTCCTCCTTGCGCTGCTCATGATTATTGCCATGAGCGGTCTGGTGCTCAGTCGCACGGATCTCTTCATCTCCCGTAACTTGTTGACTGGCACACAAGCCTTGTGGATAGCCCGGGCCGGGGCAGAGATAGGGAAAAATTGGCTGCAGACAAACCGTCCCAGCTCTGCACTGCCGGTCACGCTTGGCCCGGCACCTCTTGCCAATGGTACCTATACCGCGACTCTTGTCGCCCTGGGAAACGGGATGTACCGCGTGACAGCCGTCGGTGTAGGACCTGAACACTCTCGCCGTGTCGTAGCGGAGACGGTACAGCTGCCCGATTTCACTCCCCTGGGAGTGGTCACCAGCGCGGGAGACGGGCTGCATGCCGATTTTGACGATACCAGCGGAGGGACAGGGCGGCGTATTCCAGACTTCAGCATTGACGGCCGTAATCATGCCGTTGATGGCTCCCTCTCCCAGCGCTGCCCGGCCATCGCTCCATTCGCTGTGACCCAGGCCAGTGCCCAGGACAATCTCATAGGCGCGCTGGCGACGCTCAAGCGCGAGGTGGTGGCGCGGGCAAACAGTTTCTGCCTCGCCGACGGGAGCAGTGCCGAGGGTCCGTGCACGCCGGGACTCGCTTGGGTGCGTGGTGCCGGTGCGCTGCCCCGTTTCACCAGCGGACCGTGCGTCGCTTCGGATCCTGCGTGCTTTCTCAACTTGGACCTTGCCGCCCCAGCTTTACGCGCCCAGGCTCATCCGGCCGATTTGCACCTCCCTCGTCCTCCAAACGATCGCGGCCCCTTCACCCCAGGGGCTCCGATCCAGCCGTTTGTGCGCCTTTTGTCTGCGACGGAGCAGACACGCCTGCAGACGGCGCTCAGGGACATTGTCGCCCGCATAGATGAACTGCCGGCGGACACAGTCCTTTCCATCACCGCGAGTATAACCGCGGGCACCCATACGTACGGGACGTTTGCCCGCCCACGGGTAACCCTCGTCGAGGACGGCGGTGAGGCACTGGACGTGCGTGGTGGTGCGGTCGTCAACGGTGCCGGGGTGTTGCTCGTCCCGCGCGTGCTTCGTCTCATGAACGCCACGCTGAACTGGATCGGCCTCGTGCTCATTACTGATGATGGCGACCTGCGGGTTGAAGACCCCGCGGCGTGTGGTCAGATTCTCGGCGCGGTCATCGTCCGCGACGATGCTGTGTTCGACCGCAAATTCGATCTCGACCTGGTCCAGGCAACCGGGAGCTGTCCCCCTTTTGCGGTGAATTATAGTTGTGAAGCGGTGTTTCGCGCGTTGACGATGCTGATGCGCACCGTGTCGTGGACCGAGCAGTCCGGCACTTAAGGCGCACTTCCTTGCCAAAACCAGCGCAAGAGGGGTAGAGAAGGGGGGATGCTCCCACAGTCTGCCGCCTAGGGGACATCATGCCATCCGTCGAATGAGTTGGCCATCCGCGAATCGTCATATGCGACTGGGATTGACTGTACTCGAACTGCTTCTGGCGATTACTGTGTTGGGCATTGTGAGCGGCATCGCCTCCCTGCGGATACCTCGCGTGCTTGCGGACGCTCGTCTGTACAGTGGTGTACGGCAAATCGCTGCCGATCTCCACCTCGTGCGCATGAAAGCTATCGCGCAGAATAGCCGTTTCCGCGTCACCTTCCGCCCGAGGACGAACGACTATGTCGTGGACAAAGAGGAGAGGGGAACCTGGCGACGACAGCTCTTACACGGTCATCATGCCGGGCCTAGCGCAGCGGCCCTGCTGACGCTTCCCTCGGGGGTGCGTATTGTAGCGGTCAATTCAGGAGGGGACGTCGTTTTTCTTCCGCGTGGGTATGTGGACGGGGGGATCACTATCACACTCAGATCAGACCAGGGGACAGGGAGCAAGCGGGTGGTTATTAACCTTGCTGGCAGAGTGCGGATAGAATAAAGTGGAAGAAGAGGATGTAGAGTTGGCACTGACTCCCGCTGACGCCAGCCCTGTCGTCGTGATGATCTTCTTTGTGTTCGGTGCTGCCGTCGGCAGTTTTCTCAATGTGTGTATCTATCGATTACCGCTCCGGGAGTCGATCGTCTTTCCGGCTTCCCACTGCCGTACCTGTGCGACTCCCCTGCCATGGTACGATAACCTCCCCCTGCTCAGCTATCTCTTTCTGCGCGGCCATTGCCGTTCTTGCGGCGCCTCGTTTTCTCCCCGCTATCTCCTGGTCGAGCTGCTGACCGCCCTGCTGACCGTCGGGCTGGTGTGGCAGTTCGGCGTGACCATTGCTGCCTTGAGTGCTTTCGTTTTGGTTGCAGCTTTGATCGTCATTACCTTCATCGATTTGGATCATCAGCTCATTCCCGACGTGATCAGTTTGCCTGGGATCGTGATCGGCTTTCTTTTCTCCCTCGTTTCACCGACTCCCACATGGCAGAGTTCTCTGATCGGCATCGGGTTGGGTGGGGGAATCCTCCTCGCCGTTGCTGAAGGGTATCGGCTCTTGACCGGCAGGGAAGGGATGGGTGGTGGAGATGTCAAGTTACTGGCTATGATTGGTGCCTTCCTCGGCTGGCGTGCGGTTCCGTTTACGCTCTTTGTGGCCTCTCTGGTCGGCTCGGTGGTGGGTCTAGCGGTTATGGTGCGCCAGCACGGCAACGCCCAACTTGCTCTTCCCTTTGGTCCCTTCCTCGCTTTCGGCGCTCTCTGTTATCTCTTCTTCGGGGAGCGGCTGATCGACTGGTACGTGGGCCTGCTGTGAACATGCAGGACTCTCTAACGTTGTCCACTTCCTGACCATCCCTTTTCGCTCCTGCGTATTTCTCCTATGTTGAGTGACATGGCGGGCGTGTTCATTTCATTTGAGGGGATCGAAGGGAGCGGCAAGAGTACCCAAGTTGCTCTGCTTGCAGAAGCCCTCCGTCGCCAGGGTGGTGCGGTGGTGGTCACGCGGGAACCAGGAGGGACTGCACTCGGGCAGGTGCTGCGTCGCTTACTGCTGGAACCTGCGGGAGCCCCCCTTGCCCCGAAGGCCGAGCTGTTGCTGATGCTGGCTGATCGGGCCCAGCATGTGCAAGAAGTGATCGCTCCCGCGTTGCAGAAAGGGAGTATCGTCATCTCCGACCGCTTTGTCGATTCTACTACGGCCTATCAAGGGTACGGTCGGGGGATCGCGCTCGAACTCCTGGCCCAGCTCAATCACTTTACTTCTGGCGGTTACCTGCCCGCCTTAACCCTGCTCTTGGATCTCCCCGCTGCAGAAGGGCTCCGACGTGCCCGGCAGAGGCGAGGGGAGGCAGCCGGCCTGGATCCGTTCGAGAGGGAATCTCTCGAGTTTCACGAGCGGGTGCGGAGGGGGTTTCTGGAGGTCGCGCGCGCCAACCCGATGCGGATATATATCATTGACGCTACCCGTCCGAGAGAGGAAATTCATCAGGAGATCGTAACAATCGTGCGAAGCAAGGGATTAGAAGGGAGCTCTTCGACGGCCAGCTGAGAGGAAAACTGTCGGCGCCCCCGCAGAGTGCTCATATCAGCCTCTGTACCCCGTGCACGCGAGGACTGTGGCGGAGCGCCAACCGCGCGGTAGACGATCAGAGCGTATATGCCTTTCGCCGCTATTCAAGGACAAGAGCGAGCCATTGCCCTCCTCCAGCGGGCTTTGGCCCGCGATCGTCTCGCCCACGCGTACCTGTTCATCGGTCCCTCGGGGATCGGCAAAAAACGCACTGCCTATGCCCTTGCGCAGGCCGTTTTGTGTAACGTACAGCCGCGTACGGGGTGTGGAACCTGCACGGCGTGTGCTTTGGTGGCCGCCGGTGTACACCCAGATGTGATTTTGCTGGCGCGCGAGCCGGGGAAACAAGGGCTAGGCATTGATCAAGTGCGCGACTTGCAACGGCTGCTCGGGCTGCGGCCAGTACAGGGGGAGAAAAAAATCGCCCTTCTTGACGATGCCCATCTGCTGCATCCCCCTGCGCAGAGTGCGCTCTTGAAGCTCTTAGAAGAGCCGCCTGGTGATGCCTTGCTCATCTTATTGACGGTCAACTCCGCCACCCTTTCCCGGCCTCTGGTATCCCGATGCCAGCAGGTCCGCTTCAGGCCGCTCCCTCTTCCCCTCGTGGAAGCTCTGCTCGTGCGGGAGCATGGCAAAGACCCAGCGACAGCGCGTACCCTCGCCTTGTATAGCCAGGGAAGCCTTGGTCGAGCCCTCTCGCTCGACCCGAAGGTCTTTATAGAAGAACGGCGGTACCTGGAAGAGGAACTGCAACAGCTGGCCGGGGCTTCCTTCGCGACTCTCTCGCGTTTTGCTGAGTGGCTGGTAGCGGATCGTGTGAAGAAACCCACCAAAACCAACGAGATCCCGGAGAACCGGACGGCTGGTGACCGCCTTGAGCTCGTTCTCTCTTGGTACGAGGAAGTCCTCCGCTGTGCGCTCCTGGGGCAAGAGGCAGTGAGACGCCACACAGACCGTATCCCTGCCATCGTCCGTACCGCCTCAGAACTGGGTGCAATGGGGGCTCTGCAACGCCTCACCATCGTGTATGATACTCTGCAAGCCTTGCAGCGGAACGCGAACCGCCAACTTGCGGTAGAGGATATGTTATTGCAGCTGGCGCAGCGGGAACCTGGGTCAGGAAGGAAGAGCGGTTCCCTGCCGGTGCCACTGTCAAGTCCGTAGCCTGCAAGCCGTTGAGGTCGTATGCCACGCATCTATATTACGACACCACTCTACTACGTGAATGGCGACCCACATCTTGGGAGCGCCTATACGATGATCATTACCGACACCTTGGCCCGCTACTACCGGTTGCGGGGCTGGGAAACCTTTTACCTTACTGGCACCGATGAGCATGGGGACAAGATTGCTCAGGCGGCAGCCGAGGCGGGGATGGACCCCAAGGCATTTACCGATCAGGTGAGTCAAACGTTCCGTGCCGCGTGGGATCTCTGTGGCATCACATACGACCACTTTATCCGCACGACGGACCCGTATCACGTTCGCTATGTCCAAGAATTACTGACCAAAGTCTACGAAGCAGGGGATATCTACTTCGATCGCTACGGCGGGCTCTACTGCTTTGGCTGCGAGCGCTTCTACACGCCCAAAGAGCTACGTGACGGCAGGTGTCCGGATCATCTCGTTGAGCCGACGTTGATCGAGGAAGAGAACTACTTCTTCCGCATGGGGAAGTATCAGGAACGACTGCGCCAGCATATCGAAGCACACCCAGATTTCATCCGGCCTGAAGGCTTCAGGAACGAGGTCCTGGCGATGTTGCGTGAGCCGATCGGTGACCTCTGCATTTCGCGCCCGAAGAGCCGTTTGACGTGGGGCATCGAGATCCCGTTCGACCGGCGCTACGTCACCTATGTGTGGTTCGACGCCTTGATCAACTATGTCAGCGCCCTCAAGTATAAGGGCGAAGAAATGTTCCAAAAGTTCTGGCCTGAAGCGCAGCACTTCATCGGCAAGGATATCCTCAAACCGCACGGTGTCTTCTGGCCGACGATGTTGATGGCGGCCGGCCTCCCTCTCTACAAGCACTTGAATGTCCACGGGTTCTGGACAGTCGAGGGTCAGAAAATGTCCAAAAGTCTCGGTAACGTTATCTCTCCGTTAGTGATGAAGGAGAGGATCGGTATGGATGCGTTCCGCTATTTCCTGCTGCGGGAGAGCGTGTTTGGCCAGGACGCAGACTTTCGCGAGGAGAGTTTACACGCGCGCTACAACGCCGACCTTGCCAATAACTTAGGCAACCTGGTCAGCCGTACGCTTGCCATGCAGGACCGGTACTTCAAGGGAGTCGTGCAGCCCCTGGATGACCCCCCGCCGGCGATCGACCGGCAGTTGGCAGCGGCCTTCACCCAGGCTGCCGCCGAAGTCGAAACCCAGGTGGCGCATCTGGGGTTGAGCCGGGCACTCGAGGCCATCTTCCGTGCTACCGATTACGCCAACAAGTATATTACTGAGACCGCACCCTTCACCCTGGCCAAAGACCCAGCATCGCTTCCCCGCGTTGGTGCGGTGTTGCACAACCTCCTAGAGGCGCTGCGGGTAGCGGCGCAGCTCCTCGCCCCGTTTTTACCGGATGCGAGTACGCGGATCTTCACCGCCCTCGCTCTTCCTCGCGAGCAATGGAGCGCATACGACGTGCCGTGGGGCAAGATGTTTCCTCCTGGACATCGAGTCCATACAGCCCCCGTGCTCTTCCCGCGTCTCTCATGAGGTTCGCCGACTCGCACTGCCACTTGACCGACCCCCAGTTCGACAATGACCGCGACCTGGTACTCGAGCGCGCACGGTCAGCTGGGGTGGCACGCTGTATTGTCATCGGAGCCACCGGCGACTTTTCTCACAACGAGCGAGCCGTTGCCTTAGCCCGTCAACACCCAGACCTCTTCGCCGTCGTGGGTGTACACCCACACGATGCGAAGACGATCACGCCGGAGACTTATATACGCCTGCGTGAGTTGGCCCACCACCCTAAGGTGGTGGGGCTGGGGGAAACAGGTCTCGATTTTTACTATGACAACTCCCCCCGAGCAGACCAGCGGAGGCACTTCCGCGCCTTTATCCGCTTGGCGCGGGAGCTCGACCTCCCGCTTTCGCTGCACGTGCGTGATGCCTACCCAGAGGCGATTGGGATTCTGCGCGCTGAAGGCGAAGGACAGGTAAAAGGGGTCATGCACTGTTTTACCGGTACAGAGGAAGACGCCCATGCGCTCCTCGAACTCGGCCTGTTCATTTCATTTAGCGGTATCGTCACCTTCAAGAATGCGCAGGCGCTGCGCGAGGTCCTCCGGATCGTGCCGCTGACACGGTTGCTCATTGAAACCGACTGTCCTTTGCTTGCTCCGGTGCCATATCGTGGTAGGCGCAACGAGCCGGCTTACGTCGTGCGTGTAGCCGAAACCATTGCGACCGTGACCAACCGACCGCTTGCCGCTATTGCAGAGGCAACGCTGCGCAACACCGAGCAGCTTTTCCGCCTCCCAGTGTAGCTGGGGTGGTCGTCTGTTCCTGTACCAGACAGGCGCCGCACCTTGGGACAGGGTGGTTCGCGCGACTGCCTGTCACTCGAACAGGAGTACCGTCTCAGCAAGCTCCATGGGAAGCCTGTCGGAGCCGCTAGAATGGCTGTGGTGCCTTGTCGCGCTCGCTCCGGAGGTCTTTTCCTTCGCGGCATTCCTTGCAGATGCCGTAGATTTCCATTTTGTGATTGGTCGCAACGAAGCCGAGGCGCTGGGCCACCTGTTCTTGGAGTTGTTCGATCTGTGGATGGACAAATTCGACAATACGGCCACACCGTTCACAGATCAGGTGATCGTGGTGGCGTTCTTCCTCGATGTTCTCAAAGCGGGCCTGTCCATCGGCAAAATGGCGTTCCGCAGCCAAACCGCATTCTTTCAACAGTTTCAGCGTGCGGTAGACTGTGGCATAGCCCACCCGCGGATTCACCCGGCGGACCGCCCTGTAGAGTTCCTCAACGCTGATGTGGCGATTGGTGGCAAAAAAAACCTGGGCGATATCCTCCCGCTGCGCGGTTGCCTTCAGCCCCTGCTCTTTGATCCACTGCCGGAAGATGCTCAGCCGGTCGCTCACCGGGATACCCCCTCGAGGAGCCGGCGCAGCGGCGGCGATAACAGTTCGGGATTGAGGTTGTGCCGAGTCAGCTCATCCAGCATGATCTCGATGCGTTCAGCAAGGGGTAAATCGCGGTCGAGGAAGACCAAGTCCTGTCCGTGGACCCGGCACCCTCCACCCCGCACGCGGTACCCGACTTCTCGGAACAGTTTTTCTTCTCGCACCCGAATGCCTAACTGCTCAGCCACAGTTTTGAGTTCCTGGAGAAGGGCTTTGCCCCTTCCTGTTGTTCGTTCCTTTGCCATGGAGATATTTTGGCCAAGGGCCCCGCACTTGTAAAGCACGCGTGACTTGCCTGCTTCCCAGGGCGGTGGTAAGCAGGCAGCAGGGGGAAGCGGAAGAGGGGAGCCATGATCAAGCACATCCTTGTCGCTCTCGATGGTTCCGAGCATGTCCGCGCAGCGTTGCAATACGCTCTGTGGTTAGCCGAACGCTTTCGCGCTCAGTTGTACGGTCTGCACGTGATCGACATCGTGTCGCTCGAAGGGCCGTTTTTTCAGGATGTGTCTGGTGCTCTTGGGTTTGAGCCCTATTTCGATATCGCGGGGAAAGTCCGCGACGCTCTGCACGAGCGTGGCCGCCTCTTGCTGGAGGAATTTACGGCGACCTGCCGTACCCGTGGTATTCCTTGTCAAACCGGACTGGTCACTGGGGTAGTGGCGAACGAAATCTGCGAGCAGGCACGGACGACGGACCTGGTGGTGATCGGTCACCGTGGCGTGCACGAACAGTTCTCCACCGGGCTGCTGGGGGGTACAGCCGAGAGTGTCACCCGCAAAAGCCCCCGACCCGTGCTCGTCTCCCCCGTGCAGTTCCGTCCCATCACTCACCCACTGCTGGCCTACGACGGCAGCCAGCGGGCGAGCGCTGCGCTCCACAGCGCCTCAGAATTTTGCGCTGCGCTCGCTCTGCCTCTCACGGTGGTGTCGGTCACTACCCGTGAAGTCCAGGCGCACAAAGTCCTGGACGAAGCGCGCCGCTACCTCGATTCTTATGGCTTACAGGTTACCTTGCTGGCTCTGACCGGGTATCCGCATCAGCAGATTATTGCCTGCCTGCACGAGCGCGGGCACGACCTGCTCTTTATTGGTGCCTACGGCCACAGCCGCATTATTGAAATGGTCTTGGGCAGTACGACCGAATATGTCTTGCGTAACGCTTCCTGTCCTGTCTTCCTAACGCGATAAGTCGACAGCTCGCTATCCGCCTCTCTCCCTTGCGAGAGAGAGCCCGCGGCGATAAGATCGCCTAACCAATCGGTCAAGGGGGAGAGGATGCGGTTTCCCGTACATATCGCGACAGATATGATCAAGTGGCAGCTCAAGAATAAGCTGCAGAGGCGCTCCCGTTATCCGGTCGTCCTAATGCTCGAGCCGCTGTATACCTGTAACCTTGCGTGTGTGGGCTGCACCCCAGAACGTCACACGGGTGATCTGAAAGACCGGTTGACCCTCGAGCAGTGTCTGCAAGCAGTGGACGAGGCGGGGGCGCCGGTGGTGTCGATCTGTGGCGGAGAACCGACCATTTACCCTGAGTTGCCCGAGTTGGTCGCAGGCATCATCGCCCGCCAGCGTCATATTTACCTCTGTACCAATGGCATTTTGTTGGAGCGGTTCTATCAAAAGAGCCGGCCGCACAAACGGTTGTGGATCAATATCCATCTTGACGGCATGCGCGAGACCCACGACTTCATCTGTGCCCGGCCTGGCGTTTTTGACAAAGCGATCGAGATGATCAAGCTGGGCAAGCGGCTCGGGTACGCCATCTGCACCAATACGACTGTGTTCCGTGAAACAGACATGGATGAGATTGAAGAGCTCTTTGCTCTTCTCACTCGGCTTGGCGTCGATGGCATGATGATTTCTCCTGGCTATCACTATGAGGCGCTAGAGGAGAAGCATTTTCTCTTCCGCCAGGAGATCCACCAGAAGTTTGAGCGGGTGTTGGAAATGTCGAAGCGCTACCGTATCTCTTTGACCCCCCTCTTTCTGGAATTCGCTGCAGGAAAGCGGGATTATCCCTGCACCCCCTGGGGGAATGTGACTCGTACCCCCTTTGGCTGGAAGGGGCCCTGTTATCTCATTGGCGAGCGGTATTTTAAGACGTGGGAAGAATTTTGGAACGGAGTCGATTGGGACTATTGGGAGAAGCGCGAGGATCCACGCTGTCAGAACTGTTTGATGCACTCTGGTTTTGAGGCTTCGGTGTTGCGCAAGTTACCAGAAAGTCCAAAAGATTTATGGACTATAGCGAAGTGGATGGTCAGTGCCTAACCCCGGCTCTGGAAAGACGGTATGAAAGTCGCACGCTTGTACGATCCATCGGACATTCGCGTTGAAGAGGAACCTCTCCCCTCCGTCGGCCCGGGCGAGCTCCTCGTGCAAACCCGTGTTTGCGGTATTTGCTCGGGAGATGTCATGGGCTGGTATATAAAAAAGAAGGCTCCTCTGGTGTTTGGTCATGAGCCGGCTGGAGAAGTGGTTGCTGTCGGTGCGGGAGTGGAGGGCTTTCGGGTGGGCGATCGTGTGTTCGTTCATCACCATGCCCCGTGTTTCACTTGCCGTGCCTGCGCGCGGGGCGAATTTGTCCAGTGTTCCACTTGGCGGTCTTCCCGCATTGTTCCGGGCGGGATGGCGGAGTATTTTTTGGTGCCGAAAGAAAATGTCGCTGGTGATACCTTGCTCCTGCCCCCTGGGCTCTCCTTTGCTGATGGCTCTCTGGTAGAGCCGACCGCCTGTGTAGTGAAATCGCTCCGCCGCGCAGGCGTAGTCCCTGGGGACCGGGTGTTGGTGATTGGACTCGGCATTATGGGACAACTGCACGTTGCACTGGCTCGGCACGCCGGTGCCGGTATGATCATCGGGGCTGATTTTGTTCCCTACCGGCGAGCAAAAGCGCTGGAGCTCGGGGCAGATTATGTGCTTGATCCGGCGCTGGGCAATATGGA
>JANWXO010000380.1 GCA_025057295.1 Candidatus Binatia bacterium
CAGGGTTTCGGCATCCCCAAGTGCACGGGTCATGGCGGTATCCGTAATGCCAGGAGCCACAGCGTTGACGTTGATATTGTAGGGTCCGAGCTCGGCCGCGGCGCTCCGGGTCAACTGCACCAGCGCGGCCTTGGCGCTGGCATACGCCACCGGTGAGTTGCGGGCACGGAAGGCCGAGCTCGAGCTGATGTTGACGATCCGCCCTCCGCCTCCGCGCGCCATCATATGCTGCGCCACGTGCTTCATCAGCAGCAACGGTGCCTTCAAGTTGACGGTGTGTACGAAGTCCCAGTCCTTCTCCTCGATCTCGAGCAAACTTTGCAACCGCCCTGCGACACCCGCACAGTTCACCAAAATGTCGATCCGTCCCAATTCTTGCAGGACACGGGCGACGGCAGCAGGAATCTGCTGCGTATCCGCCAGATCGATAGGCAGCGCCAATGTCCGCCCGCCAGCCTGCCGTCCCTGCTCAGCCACAGCCTGCGCCCCTGCTGCATCGCGGTCGAGGATCGCCACGGCCGCTCCGGCTTGCAGCAGCGCGAACACCGTTGCACGGCCGATTCCCGAGGCCCCCCAGTTACAAGCGCCACTTGGCCCGATAATTCGCCACTCATAGTTCCCTCCTTGATCAACAAAATGCTCGCCGACTTCTCTTAGACCTCGGGTCACTCAGCGAGAAATGAGGGACTCCCCGTCTTGGCGGTTTGACCACCATCGGCCACGACAGCAGCGCCGGTGACAAACGAGGCGAGATCAGAGGCAAGAAAGAGGACCACATGCGCGATTTCTTCCGGCCGTCCCAGCCGCCCCATAGGAATAGCCCTCTGGATCGCCTCAGCAAACCCCGGCTGTGCCAAGGCCGGAGCGATCAAGGGGGTATCGATCGCTCCCGGGCAAACGCAGTTGGCCCGGATCCCATAGGGGGCATACTCGATGGCGACGGCACGGGTCAGGTTGATGACACCTGCCTTGGCAGCGTTGTAGGCCGCTATGCCGTAGTCGGCACGCAACCCGGAGATCGACGCCGTGTTCACGATTGCGCCACCGCCTTGGGTACGCATCACCGGGATCGCCCGTTTCATCGCACGGAAGACGGCCGTCAAGCCAACGTCGAGCATATGGCTCCACACGTCGTCCGTGACATCTGCTGTGCGTGCAGCCACCTGGGTGCTCGTCTGAGCAGCCGGCATACCAAAAGCGTTGTTGTGCAGAAAGTCGAGCCGCCCGAACGCGTCGACCGTGCGCGAGACCATCAGGTCGATATCTGTCGACCGGGTGACGTCGGCAACGATCGCGAGCGCCCGTCCGCCTGCAGCAGTAATTTCCGCAGCGACTGCCTGCGCTTTCTCACCATCGATGTCCACCACTGCGACTGCACCGCCGCGTGCCGCGAACCCGAGCGCCGTCGCGCGCCCGATTCCTGATCCTGCTCCTGTGATCAGTCCGACTTTGCCGTCAAAACGCATCTGTCAATCCCCCTTTCTCAGTGAATCCGCCGATGGACGGCTTCTTGATCGCCTGACGGGCGCCAGCGCACCAAGCCCCTGCATGGCAAATCCCTCGTCTCCCTCTCGTGCAGTGTCTCGCCCGCACACGGCCTAGACTATCTGTCGCAGCGCAGGTAACACCTCGGTCGCAAAGCGCTCTAGCGACCGCATTGCCTTGGCCGGCTCGAGGCCGGGTAGTTGCATGTGCACGATCAGTTCTGTCATCTGCCCGCTGCGGCAGAGCTCCAGCAACTGTTGGCGCACCTCCTCAGGAGAGCCTAGCACGCAGGTGCGTCTGACCTGCTCCGGGAGCGGCTGAATCCAGCGCTGGGTGCCCCCACTCGCCTCCGCCAACCATTTGGCGTAAAGCTCGGCCTGGTACATCGCCGCCGCTTCGATGTCGGCCCACGCCTGTTCGGCGGTGTCAGCGATATAGACAGTACGGCTGTTGACGACATTGTAAGCGGTCGGATCCTTCCCCAGTTGCCGGAGCGTCTCCTGGTAGAGTGCGACTTCACGCCGGCCGAGGTTGCAGGCGAATGACAGACCCAACTCCGCGCCGCGCCGGATCGCCGCAGGGGTCATGCCGCCCCAGAGCAACTCGGGGTGCGGCGTGCTGATTGGCCGCGGCAAGACGCGGACGTCGCGAAAGTGGAAATACTTCCCGCTAAAACTGAAGCGTTCACCGGTCCACGCACGCTTCAAGATCTCGATCGTTTCCAGCGTGCGACCGAGCCGCTGTGCACGCGAGATCTGGACGCCGGCAAATTCTTCATTCCGGTACCCCAAACCGATCCCGAGCCGCAGACGGCCATTGGAGAGGACATCAATCGTGGCCGTGTCCTCGGCAAGCCGCAGCGGGTGGTAAAAGGGTGCGAGCAGGACGTACGTACCGATGGCGACACGGCGCGTGCGGGCGGCAATGGCCGCGAGCATCGGCATGACCGC
>JANWXO010000381.1 GCA_025057295.1 Candidatus Binatia bacterium
GGGAAAGTATCCGATGGCTGCCCCCGCATTTCTCAAGGCAGCAGAACGGGCAATGGCACGTTTCGAGCGCGCCCGCAAGGCCGGTTTCAGCGCCCAAAGCCGTCTGGAAGATATGGACGAGCAAGGGGTTGACGTGCAGATACTCTACCCTACCTTCGCTGGCCAGATGCTCGGGCGTGAGTTCCGCGATACCAAATTGCTTGCGGCATGCTGCCGTGCCTACAACAATTGGGCGGCAGATTACACCTCGGTCGCACCCGAGCGGTTGCGCTGGGCGGCGATTTTGCCGATGCAAGACGTCGAGGAGGCCATCAAGGAGGCACATCGCGCTGCCCAGAACGGCTGCGTCAGCTACTATATGCGCCCAAACCCGGTACGCGGTCGTACCCTCTGGAGCGACGACTATCTGCCGCTGTGGGCAGAGATCGAAAAGATCGGCAAGCCGATCTCAACCCACGACTCGGCATCCGCCTCTGTACCATCGTTCGGCGACCGCATGGAAACACACACCAGCGGCCATATTTTGTCGCACCCCTTTGAAGCCATGGCCGCCATGGCAGGATTGATCTGGTTTGGCATCTTCGAGCGGTTCCCCCGTCTGAAAGTCATTCATGTCGAGGCGGACGGCGGTTGGACTCCCTATTGGCTGCAACGGATGGAACAACACTGGAATTTCAGTGGCAACGCCGAGCACGAGTATCTCACCCGCCGCCCGACTGAATACTTCCGCAGCAATATCTGTGTGGCCTTTCGTGGTGACGAGCCGACCATGCCCGCAGCAGTGCAGCTCGTCGGTGACGAGAACTTCACCTGGGACACCGACTATCCCCACCCCGATGGAACTTTTCCCTGGGGGATTGAAGCGATGCTCAAACAGCCAATCCCCTGGGAGTCCAAACGGAAACTCCTATGGGATAACGCTGCCCGCGTCTTCAACCTCAATTAGCGGTCACCGGCCGCCACTTAGAACTTCTCTTTGAACGGGCGGAGGTCAACTTCGAGGCTCCATGCGCTGCGATCCTGATGCGCCAGGTGCCAGTACGTCTCGGCGATAGCCTCGGGCTTGAGCAGATCCTCCTCCGTCAGGGGGGAGAGTTGCGTGCGGCGGCCCGGAATGTCGATCACTCCGTCGATATTAATCCACGCGATGTGAATCCCTTTAGGCCCCAGGTCGCGCGCGAGCGACTGGGCAAGACCACGGAGGGCAAACTTGGCGGGACCGAACGCGACCGACCGGGGTCCCGCCTTGACCCCCGCCGTCGCACCCGTAAAGAGCATCACCCCCTGCCCTCGTGCAATCATGTCCGGTGCGACAGCTTTGGCGCTCAGGAAGGCGCCATAGGCGTTCACGCGCCAGGCGTTTTCGTATTGCTCGGGCGTCATGTCGGTAATGGTTCCCCACGTGCCACTGCCAGCATTGTAGAGCAACACCGTCGGCGGACCGAGCCGCTCGCGGATCGTGGCGAATGCCGCCTCAACCTGTGTCCGCTCCCTTACGTCAGCCGGCACGGCGAGGGCCCGTCCACCTGCGTTTTGGATCTCTCTCGCGAGTGCCTGTATATAGTCAGGGCTACGCGCGCTGATCGCGACGGCATAGCCTTGGGCGAAGCGCCGCGCTAAAGCGGCACCCAGTCCAGGTCCAACCCCCAAGATAGCTGCCACTGGAACCGACGTCAGCGCTGCCATACCACCGTGCCTCCTTTCGCCGCGACAGCAACTCGCAGCATAGCGGCCTTGAAGGAACTGTCACACCTCGCTGCTGCAGGGGTCACGCCTAGAGCGACCGCCCCGTCCCCACTCACACTCCGGTGAGAAAATTTGCACCGCTTCAGTCAGCGAGTTTTCGCTTTCCGCGGCTTTTCCTCTAACAATTTCTCAGCGTGGTGTTGCAATGCGTCGGCGAGTTTCTTTGCCTCTCGAGGATCGAGATCAATGAAACGGGCAGACAAGCCCTCGCCTATCTGTAACTGAATACGCTTCTGTGTCCCGGTATGAGCCAGGATAGAAATCAGCTTGCCGTGTTGCGTAACAATTTTCCCCATCTTTTTCCCCTCTTCCACACGCGACCCTGGCGGCGTGCTGGCCCACGTGCCGCGCACGCACCTTAGCATTGCAGTGGATCTCTATAAAGACTCTCTCTCTGGAAATCAACGTGCCAGCGCTCCTCTCATCCCCGACCCATGATATGCTGAGAGAGCAACCAGGCTCCGGCCCCGAGAGGAGGTTCTGCGTATGGGCACGAGACCCCCGAGCGCAAAAAAAAGAGAAGCCTACCGTATGCGCACCCGGCTCATCCACGGAAACGTCAACAGTACGCGGTGGGATTACGACCACCACGTGGTTCCACCGATTTCTTCTTCGACCACCTACCGTCTCAACTCAACCCATCGCGGCGTGCAGGGATTTATGGAGTTCGCCCATGAAGACGAAGG
>JANWXO010000382.1 GCA_025057295.1 Candidatus Binatia bacterium
TGATGGGCACTGAGCACACGTTGGAGGATTTTTATTCCTTCTCCGGTCGTCCGCTCGAATGGGAGTGGAAGTTCCACGGGTATAAAGACATGCTGGCGGTGCATGCCAAAACGAAGTGGGATGATGATGGTGTACGGTATGGCGGGCCGGACGGCTGGCTCAACGACGATGTGTGGCAGCTCCGGCGCATGCTGGTGCTCGAGCGCTTCCCCAAGGACCCGCGCCATCCTTATTCCAGTGTGTTCATGACTATTGATGCGGAGACCTGGGAAGGGTGGTCCATGGTGGCCTTCGATCGCAAGGGCAAACTGTGGAAGATTTGGCAGTGGGGCTATGCGTGGAGCGATGATGCCAAGCGGTTCGTGGAGATGAACCATGGGCGCAGCGCCATCCACTGGCGCAACGTGGATACGGTGGATATTCAGAACGGACGGGGCAATCTGTGGCGCGAGTATGGAGGTGGTCTGCCTGACTTCTCGGTGGATTTCATCACCAAGCTGTACGACCTCAACCGCCTCACTGAATTGCACCGCTAAACCACAGCGGGGCGAAGTCTATACCGGTGCTCGAGCCGTTCTGAGCCCGGTCGTGGCTTCGTCCCCACGATACGGAGGACACAGCATGCGACGCGCTACTGTATACTGGCTGTGTGTCATCCTAGCTGCGAGTGTCGCCACCGTCTCGGCAGAAAACGTTGAAACGGCGCGCTCGACCGCTGCCCAGCAGTTTTACCCCTGGTTAGACAAATTTGCCACACACCCGGTCCCTCCCAGAGTACCGGAGCCTCCCTCATCCGCAAACCAGTTAGTGTCTAGGCAAGAGACTCCACGGGTTGAGCAGACGAGTATGACCGAACCTCACCCTGAGCCGTTCCCTGTCCTGGCATCTGAAGAGCTCAGCGACCCGGTGGGGCCGGGCGAAGGACTAGGTTGCTACTACCATCGGTCCTACTATTCTCATCTGCCCTTATTCCAGAAGGGCTCGTATCTGCTCCCGGGATCCTTAGCAGTAGCCGAACCTGCCCATGTGATGCCGCAGGGAGCGGCCACTGCTGCGTCGTCTGGCGCGCTGCGTTGAGCACCTGCCCTGCCGAGCGCTCCGATCTCTGGAGGGGGTGTCTACTGGTGATACGCGCTTGGGGCTGCGGACACATCTTTTTAATGTTTTGTTGTCTCGCCTCGGTCGCGAGCGGTGCGGAAGAAAGTGTCCCGGCCCGCCTGCAGCGCCTGGCTGCCGAGGCGCAGCGGTTGTCCGATGCCGGACGGTACCAAGAGGCCCTAACTCCGGCACGAGCACTTCTCACCCTGACCGAGCAAGCCGCTGGCCCAGACCACCCGTTGGTCTCCCACAGCCTCAATAACCTCGCTCTCATCCTGCAAAAGATCCAACGGCCAGCAGAGGCACGTCCACTGTTAGAGCGGGCCCTGCATATCGATGAGGCGCAGCTCGGGCCCCACCATCCCGGGATCGTCCGTAGCCTCACCAACCTCGCGCTCGTCCTCCAAGACCTGCACGCCTACGATGCGGCCCGGCCTTTGTTGCTGCGTGCGCTGGAGATTACTGAGAGTGCATACGGACCAGACCATGCAGCTGTGGCCGTTGCACTGAACAACCTTGCTGCATTAGACAAGGAGCAGGGGAGGGCTGCCGAGGCTCGTCCCCTCCTTGAACGTGCGCTGGCGATCCAAGAGAAGGCCTTGGGACCTGAGCATCCAGCCGTGGCGTTGACGCTGACCGACTTAACCGAATTACTGCGCGAACAGGGGGAATACGCCACTGCGCGGCCGCTGCTGGAGCGTGCCGTCGCGATCAATGAGAAAACCTACGGCAAGCAGCATCCTCTTGTCGCCACCAGTCTCAACGCTCTAGGGATCCTCGTCAGGGATATGGGAGACTACGCTCAAGCTCGCTCATTGCACGAACGAGCCCTGCGTATCCGTGAGGCAGCACTTGGTCCCACCCACCCGGATGTAGCGGAGAGTCTCAACAATCTCGGGTCGGCCCTCTATCAGACGGGAGCATTCGCCGCTGCCCGTCCGCTCTTTACCCGTGCGATCGCGATTTATGAAACCGCCTACGGTCCGATGCACCCGCTCGTCGCCACCAGCCTGAACAATCTCGCCTCGTTGCTGTACCAGGTGCGTGACTACGCCGGAGCCAAAGAGGTGTACAAGCGGGCACTGACCATCAATGAGCACCATTTTGGCCCTACGCATCCCAATGTAGCGGTGAGCCTCAACAACCTGGCGCTGGTCTTGCGCGAGAGCGGGGAAGTACTTGCCACCCGCCCGCTCTATGAGCGGGCGTTGCGGATTGTCGAGGCCGCCTATGGACCGAACCATCCGAATGTCTCAGTGAGCCTCAACAACCTTGCCTCGCTGTTGCACCAGCTGGGAGAGTATGAGGCGGCCCGGCCGTT
>JANWXO010000383.1 GCA_025057295.1 Candidatus Binatia bacterium
GGCAGGGGCAGGTTGTAGACCTTGGCTGCCGTCTCGTACAGCACCTTACGTTGTACGCTGCGATCGAGCCCACCCAGGGCTGCCTGCACCTGTTCGCGCACGTTCGGGTAGAGGCAGGTGGGATGCGGAAAATCGGTTTCGAACATCACGTTGTCCGCCCCCAGCAGCTCGATCGTGCGCGCTGTGTTTTCCTGCTCGAACCAAAATGAGGCATAAATCTGCCGGCGGAAGTATTCGCGCGGCCGCAATTTGAGGCCGCCGCGATCGATGAGATTTTGGTCCATCTGGTATTCGCACGCCTCGAGCATGAAGGGGATCCAGCCGATGCCGCTCTCTACCGAGACGAACTTGAGGCGCGGAAAGCGATCGAGCAGGCCGCTGAAGATCAGTTGGGTGAGACAGCGCATGTTGTTCATGAAGAGCATTGTCGAGATCGCCGCGATGCCGCGATTTTGCTCGAGGCCTGGCCAGAGGGGCGGGATGGTTCCCGAGCCGATGTGGAAGTTGACCGGCAAGCCACGCTCTTGGGCTTCGGCCCACAGCGGATCCCAGTGAGGATCGTTGAGATACGGCAGACCCCACGTCTCGGGTGCGTCGGTCATCGTAAAGCCGGTGAGACCCAGCTGATCATGACAGCGACGCAGTTCTTTCACCGCCAGCTCGATATCCCAGAACGGCAGCAGAGCCTGCGGATAGAGCCGCCCTTGTCCTGCGCGTTGCAGGTCGGCCATGGCGTCGTTATAGCCGGAGATGCAGAAGTTGCGCAGCTCGGCGTCCTCGATCTTCATCATTTGGTTGCCAGCAAACCCGAGGACGTTAGGATAAAGGATTTGCGCATACAAGCCAAATTCGTCCATATAGCGCAGGCGCGCAGCGGGAAAGGTTGCCGCCTCGCTCATATCCTCAAAGCGGGGCAAGGAGATCACGCCGTAGGTCTTCGAGCCGTCTTTGCGGATGACGGTAAATCCCGGCGGACCCAGGACCAAGTCGCCTACGACCCACTGTTCGTTCCCCGCTGCATCCTGTATGACGCGGGGTGCTTTCTCGCGAAGCTTTTGGGGTGCCCGCGCCGTCCAGAGGTCACGCGGCTCGGTGTAGTGCGTATCGATGTCGATGATCGGCATTGCTGCCAGCTCGGTGTCCATTGTCGCCCTCCTAGTCAGACCGCCGACAGGCTCTGGCCCCGTGCCACCTCAGGCCGCCCGCGGCGAATGGTCACGAAGGATTCATAGCTGAGAACGAAGCGTTCTACAATGCATTGCTGCCCGCCGGAGGACGTCCGTGCCTGTCTGCCCCATCTCTCCCTTGTCTCCAACCGCGACGAGGGTGAGAGCGGGATCCAGCCATACCGAGAGAAAGAACATTTTGTGAAACTATGACCTGCGTCGGTCCGGCTCTTTGGACCTCTCCCTTGGCGCGGGTGGAGTTGTGTGATAGAGGTATGTCTCCCCTGGGGATCGTCTGCAGGCGACCCCGTGGAGGTGAACGTGGAAGGATACACATTGACGTGTCTGCCCGGGCGCTCCGCTTGCAATGGGAGGGGCACGCAGGACGACAAAGTTCCATCCTACCGGTAAAGGAGGACAGGTATGAACGGCTATACCATTATCGACGTCGACACCCATGTGACCGAACCACCGGACCTGTGGACCAGCCGCGTGCCGGCACACATGCGCGATGCGGTCCCGCGGGTCGATACGGACGCGCAAGGGCGCCAGTGGTGGGTCTTGGGGGACAAACGCATTGCCAGCCCTGGACTGACGGCCACCGCTGGTGTCGGTGACATCAAAAGCTGGCCGAAAACCTACGACGAGATGCACCCAGGAGCGTACGACGCCACAGCACGGCTCCGGTATATGGATCAGCTGGGCATTTGGGCTATGGTGATGTATCCAAACGTGGGGGGCTTCGGCAATCAGCAGTTTCTCAAGTTGAAAGACCCCGAGCTGATGCTCACCTGCGTGCAGGTCTACAACGATTGGCAAACCGAATGGGCGTCGGCGGACCCGCGGCGCCTCTTGCCGATTACCTCAACCCCCTTCTGGGACGTTGCCGCCGCGGTACGCGAAATACGGCGCTGTGCCGCCATGGGGCACCGTGGCATCCTGTTCACGGGCGAGCCGCAATCGTTTGGTCAGCCGCTGCTCGGCGATCCGCATTGGAACCCCTTGTGGGAAGTCGCCGTCGAACTCGATCTGCCGATCAGTTTCCATATCGGCTCCGGGAATATGGAGGGAGGCTTACAGCGCGACAAACTCGCCACGTACGGTCGCTTGGCCGCGTTTACGGAGTTGTCGGTCAACGTCTTCTTGCGCAACGGCATCCAGCTGAACGACCTGCTGCTGTCCGGGGTGCTCGCACGCTATCCCACCATCAAATTCGTCTCGGTGGAGAGTGGCATCGGGTGGATTCCGTTC
>JANWXO010000384.1 GCA_025057295.1 Candidatus Binatia bacterium
GACTGGCCATCTGCTTGGTGCTGCTGGAGGAGTGGAAGCGATTTATTCGGCCCTTGCCTTGTACCACCAGTGCATCCCGCCGACCATCAATTACGAAGAGCCGGATCCGGCGTGCGATTTGGATTACGTCCCCAATGTTGCTCGCCGGGCGCGCATTCGCGTCGCTCTCTCCAATTCTTTTGGCTTCGGCGGGACGAATGCCTGTTTGGTGTTCCGCCAGTGGGTCGAGTAAAGCCTCCAGGATGCCTCCTCCTCTCCGGAAGAAAGGGCGTAGGCCATGGGCGCACGTATTATCGGCACTGGCTCGGCTGTTCCCCCAACTTGTCTCACCAACGCGGATCTCGAAAAGCTCGTCGAGACGAGTCACGAGTGGATTGTGACCCGCACGGGCATCCACCAACGGCGGGTGATGACCCAGGGGGAAGATCTGCTCGACTTGATGTATGAAGCCAGCCACCATGCCTTGCGCGCCGCTGGCCTCCGCGCCCAGGATTTGGATGCCATCGTGGTTGCTACGGTCTCTGGTGATTACGCGTTTCCCTCGACCGCTTGTCTTCTGCAGGCTCGTCTTGGGGTGGACACGATCCCTGCATTTGACGTCAACGCCGCTTGTGCGGGTTTTGTCTATGGCATGTCGGTCGCGCATAGTTACGTCAAAAGTGGAGAGTACAATCGCCTGCTCCTGGTCGGTGCCGATGCCCTGAGTACGATGGTCAACTGGAGAGACCGTACGACATGTGTCTTATTTGGGGATGGAGCTGGGGCCGTGGTGTTGGAGAACCAGCCCGGCGCCGGGGGGTTGCTGAGTGTGGTGATCGAGGCGAACGGAGCGCTCTGGCCTCTTCTCTATGTACGCGCTGGGCAGCGCCAAACGGTGGATCAAGAAGGGATCCACGACGGAGAGTGGGGAATTCAAATGAAAGGTCCCGAGCTCTTCAAAGTGGCAGTCCGGGCCCTTTCCGAGGTAGCAACCAAAGCGTTGCACCGGGCGGGACTGTCCCCTACAGATGTCCACTTGATGATTCCCCACCAAGCCAACCTGCGCATTCTCCATGCCGTCGCTGATCGCTTGCAGCTCAGTCGGGAGAAGGTCTATTGCAATGTCCAACATTTCGGGAATACCTCAGCCGCTTCGATTCCCATCGCCCTTGACGAAGCGGTACGCGACGGCAAGATCCGCAAGGACGATATTATTGTCTTGAATGCCTGTGGTGGCGGTCTGACTTGGGGGGCTGCGGTGCTCCGGTGGTAGTCGTGCAGCCCCGCCATCGCTGCCCGGTTTCTGCTGTTCAAGCGTTGTTCACCAAGCGTGTCCTCTTCCTCGTCGGCAAAGGCGGGGTAGGCAAGACGACGCTGGCCACCGCCCTCGCGCTGGTCGCCGCACGACAGGAGAAACGCACGCTGTTGGTTGAGCTCGAAGGCAACACGCGAGCGGCGTCTCTCTTTGGCTTACCACCCCACTCCGAGCGTGCGAGCGAGCCGCGCCCTGTGTCGCCGACCCTCTTCACCGTGTCGGTGAGCGGCCAGGCTGCCCTCGAAGAGTACTTGCGGCTGGTTTTCCCGGCCAAGCGGCTGCTGCACACGATTCTCGAGAGCCGTCTGTATCAGTACTTTGTTGCGGCGGCTCCGGGCCTCAAGGAGCTCCTCTCGATGGGCAAGATCTGGTACGAAGAACGAAAGCGCGAGCAAGGCACGGAGAGGCCCTGCTGGGATCTCTTGATCATCGACATGCCAGCCACTGGCCACAGCGTGCAGTATCTCCGTATGCCCCAGGCAGCGTTTGCGACTTTCGCAAGTGGCATGGTCCATCGGGAGGCCGAACGCATCATGGCGCTGTTCTGCGATCCGGCAAAGACCGCCGTGAACCTTGTCGCCATTCCAGAAGAGCTGTCAGTCAGCGAAACTCTCGAAGCATACCACCAGCTGCAGAACGAGCTGCGGCTCCCGTTAGGGATCTTGTTTATCAACCGAGTGCGTCCCCCCACTGTCTCTCTGGCTGCGCTCGCCCGCCTGGGGGTCGATCCTCGTGCGCAGCCGCGAGACCGTTCTCTGGCCGAACAGGCTTTACGGCGGGCGCAACTGGAAGCGGCGTTAGGAGAAGCGCAAGTCCCTCTCGTGCGCCGTCTTGAGACCCTCCCGCTGCCGAGTGTCCGACTCCCCTTTTGCTTCGCCGAAGACTTTGCCTTGCCGCAGGTGGAGCAACTGTCTCGCCTGTTGGAATTGCTATGACCCAGGGACGCAGCGCCACCCTTGCCTCTCTGTTGGATCAGCACCGTATCATTGTGTGCGTCGGGAGCGGGGGGGTAGGGAAGACAACGATCTCTGCCGCGCTCGCCTTATGGGGCACCCTACATGGGAAACACACTGCCGTGCTCACGATCGACCCTGCGAAGCGGCTGGCCGCCTGTCTGGGCCT
>JANWXO010000385.1 GCA_025057295.1 Candidatus Binatia bacterium
CTTTAATTCGCCCAGCAAAAACGCTTCCGAAGCGTGGTCCACCTCGGTCACCAGGTCAATGACCCCCTTGTACGTGATTTGTGTCCCCGATACGTACATGGCAGGATACCTCTCCCAAAGACTCCGCTCCGGTGACCCGAGCACGGCAGGCAGATTCGCTGCCTCCTTAGCCACTGCAAAGTTGGCACACTTCGGACCCTTGCGCAGACACGAAGCGGCGGGGTACCTGAGCGAGGATACAGGCACCGACACTCTCCATGATGGCGCTCCACTGGTCCGACCGATCTCTCCCCCTCCACGCCAGCCTCACTGATCCTGGACGCCTCCCCTCGGGAGAACTGATCGTCAACCTTCCGCAGCAGTGGCGGGGGTCACGAACGCCTGCATCCTCTGAGCAGTGCTCGCAGGATATGGAGGGGGCGAGTATTCAACACGTCGTCCTTCTCCAACCAGCCACGGCGAGCCTGGCCCACGCCGAAGCGGAGATTGTCGAAGTCCACCACACTGTGCGCATCGGAGTTGATGCTGATCAGGACGCCTTCCTCTTTGGCGAGCTGGCAGTAGGTATCGAGCAAATCCATGCGCTCGGGGTGCGCGTTGAGCTCCAAAAAGCAGCCGCGCTGGCGTGCCTGGCGGATGATCCGCGGTATGTCCACATCATAGGGCTCACGCTCCTGAATCAGCCTGCCTGTGGGGTGAGCCAGGATGTGAAAGTACGGCCGGTCCATCGCGCGCAGGATGCGTTCGGTCTGCTTCGAACGTGGAAGGTGCAGCCGGCTATGGACAGCGCCGATGACGAGATCCAACCGGCCCAAAACGTCGTCAGGCAAATCCAGCCTGCCGTCCTCCAAAATGTCGACCTCGATCCCTTTGAGCAAGGTCATCCCGGAGAGCTGCGCGTTCAGACGATCGATCTCGTCGATTTGCGCCAGCAGACGGGGCACGTCGAGACCGTGTGCCACGGTCACATGTTTCGAGTGCTCGGTGATGGCGAGATATTCAAAGCCCCGCTCACGTGCCGCCAACGCCATCTCCCGCAAGCTATTGCGGCCGTCCGTGGCCTTCGTATGGGCGTGCAAATCACCGCGGAGGTCGCTCAGTTCCACCAGCTTTGGCAGCGTGCCTGCCTGGGCGGCTTCGATCTCGCCCCGGTTTTCTCGCAGTTCCGGGGGAATGAAGGGCAACCCCACCGCGCGAAACACCGACTCCTCGCTCTCACCGGCGATGCGCCGGTTGCCCTTGAACACCCCGTATTCGTTGATCTTGAGGCCGCGGTGCTGACCCAGTTCGCGGATGGCAATGTTGTGGGCTTTGCTGCCGGTGAAATAGTGCAAGGCGGCGCCGTAACTGTCCTCGGGAACCACACGCAGGTCGACCTGCAGTCCGGAGGCAAGGCGCACGGAGGCGCGGGTCTCGCCTTTGGCGGTCACCTCGGCGACCTCGTTGTACGCAACCAAACGATCGATCACCGGACTCTCGGGGCGGGCGGTCACTAAAATATCGAGATCCCCGACGGTTTCCTTCGCGCGCCGGTAGCTGCCCGCGACAACAGCATGTTTCACCCCGGGTGCCTGTTTCAGGTACGCGACCAGGGCGTCAGCATACTGGGCGGCAACCGCCAGTTTGCAACGTCCTCCCAGACGCGCTCGCGCCTCGATCGCCTGCAAGATCTGCCGCTCGGTTTTCTCCCCGAACCCAGGCAAGGTACGGATGCGGCCATCCAGGGCCGCCCGATGCAACTGTTCGAGCGTGTGTACATCCAGTTCGTGATAGAGCGTCCTGACCCGTTTGGGGCCGAGGCCAGGAAGGTGCAGGAGCTCGGTGAGGGTAGGTGGCACCTTTTTGCGCAGCTTGCCGAGCAGCGGTGTCGTCCCGGTCTCGACAATCTCTTGGATCTTGGCCGCCAGGTCTTCCCCGATCCCAGGCAGTGCAGTCAGATTTTCGCCTCGCTCGAGCATGCTGCTGACCTCGTGGCCGAGGTCGCGCAGGGTACGGGCAGCGTTGCGGTAGGCGCGGATCCGAAACGGGTTGTCGCCTGCGATCTCCAACAGATCGGCAATTTCGTCGAAGATGGCAGCGATGTCAGCGTTATGCACGGGCATAGGGCGACCGGATCTTTTCTCCCTGCCGTACTCTTCGTCTGACCACCCACGCCTACACCGCTTTCATACGCGTGCGCAGATAGGTCACGCAGCCGTCAAGACTGGCCAGTTGGGGATAGTCCGCCTCAGGCACATCGACTCCTGTTGCTTCGTGGATCCCAATCATCAGGTTGAGAATATCCATAGAATCCAGATCGAGCTGCTCGCGCAAATCGACCTTAGGATCCAGCGCGTTCAGCTCAGCCTCGGGTGCAATATTCCCGAGCACGCGCAGTACGATCGCTTTGATCTCGTTGTCCGTCATAGT
>JANWXO010000386.1 GCA_025057295.1 Candidatus Binatia bacterium
CGCGCCCGCCTTGGGAGAACACACGATAGAGATTTTGCAGGAATTCGGCTTCACACCAGGGGAGATCGCTGCCCTCCTGGAGGCGAAAGTTGCGACCCAAGCAGCACGCTCCTGTGAGAACGACTTAGGAAGGGCGGCAAGCGCGTAGCGAACACCCCCTCGAGCAGGAGAGATCCCCCCTGCCTCCTCTCAACGAGCAGGTGTTGCCGCGCGACGACAGGCTGTGTCATCAGTTCGAGAGGCGCTCTGGGCTTCCTCCAGAGCCTCGTATATGATGGTCTCGGGAGAGGTCCTCAACTAAGGGAGGAAGACGCATGCAACCAAAAGGGAGAACAGCAGCGACAGTTGTCCCCATGCGACCGCGCGCAACGGCGACCAGAGTCGCATTGGACCCACGGCAGGCCAAAACCCTTCATCAGCAGGATGCGGCCCATCTCGTCCACGGGTTCGTGCCTCTCCAGCTTCACCAGCAACAAGGGGTGCCGATCTTCGTCAAAGGCCAGGGCATATACCTGTGGGACACAGAAGGGAAACGCTATATTGACGCCCTCGCCTCGCTCTGGAATGTGCATGTCGGCCACGGCCGCAAGGAGATCGCCCGTGCTGTCGCTGCCCAAATGAACCAGCTGGCCTTCGCCCCTACTTTAATCGGACCGACCTCTGTACCGACCGTGCAGCTCGCCACCAAACTGGTGAAACTTGCTCCGAAGGGATTGACACGCGTGATCTTTACCTCCGGCGGTTCGGAAGCCAACGAAACGCTCATCCGCCTCGTGCGGGCCTACTGGCAGGCAAAGGGTCGGCCGGAGAAGAGCAAATTTGTCAGTCTCAATCAGGGATACCACGGCTCTTCGAGTGGCACCGCTTCGTTGGGAGGTCTTCCCCTACTGAACAAACAGATGCACCCCGGCCTCCCCGGCATCCTGCATATCGCCCGCCCCTATTGCTATCGGTGCGAGCTCGGCAAGACCTATCCATCCTGTCAGCTCGACTGTGCCGAGGAACTCGAACGCGTTGTTCAACGGGAAGGCGCCCACACGATCGGCGCTTTCATTGCCGAGCCGATTCAGGGAGTCGGGGGTGTGATCGTCCCTCCCTCCACCTGGCTGCCTAAAATCCGCGAGATCTGCTCACGACACGATATTCTTATGGCGTGCGATGAGGTCATCACCGGTTTCGGTCGCACCGGTGCGCTATTCGCCTGTACAGGAGCCGGGGTCACACCGGATATCCTCGTGACCGCAAAGGGAATCACCAGCGGCTACCTGCCCCTCGGAGCCGTTCTGTTCAAAGAAGAGATCTTCCAGACTTTCCTCGCCACCGGGGATGATTATGCCTTCTGGCATGGGTATACCTACACTGGCCACCCCACGGTGTGTGCTGCTGCTCTGGCGAACCTAGAGATTATCGAGCGCGAGCGGCTCGTGCACAAAGCGCGCGAGCAAGGGAAATACCTGCAAAAAACACTGGCGACGCTGCGAGACCTGCCGATCGTCGGGGAGACTCGCGGCCAGGGGCTTATCGCTGCCGTCGAGTTGGTGAAAGACAAAGCGACGAAAGAGATGTTCCCAGCAGACCTGCAGATCGCCCGTCGGGTGTGGGAAAAGGCGCTGGCGTATGGCGTGCTCACCCGTGTTGCAGGGCCCAATAACATCGCCATTTGTCCGCCGTTGATTATCACCCGTGCGCAGATCGACGAGTTGGTAGCGGTGCTGCGGCGTGCGATCAGCGATGTTGCCGCGGAGGTTACGGGAGAAGAATGGAAGCGCGCGAGCGGGAAGTAAAAGCGGGGCCCACTGCTCGACGCGCAGTCATCACCTGAAGACAGTGCGATAGGGTGTGCTTCGAGCTGACAGCAGACGACCACCCGTGCTGCGCCCAGTGGCTGAACCGCTGCCGCACAGGCACTGAGAGGAAAAGCCTGACAGCTGAGCACCACGGTTTCACCGTCTGCGCGCTGGCCGTGAAGTCGTGGTATGCTGCCTGTTATGGACTTTGCCTTCCTACGGAGTCGCCTGTGTGGCCTCCTCCTCTTTTCCGTCCTCGTGGGCGGTTCGCTCCCCACTTCTGCCGCTACCGTCGTACACTTGCATTTTACCGACGTGCAGGGCAACGGCTGGCACGTACGCGACGCCACGCTCAAGATGCTGTGGCACAGCCCAACGCAGGTTGAGGTTCAGCTCTTGGTCACTTCACTGCACCTGCCCTTGCCCCCGCCGTTCGATCAGCTCCAGGGGGTGGAAGCAACTTGTGCCACTGCGGCTATTGAACGCAATGCCATTCGCTGCGATCAGGGGACAATCCAGTTGCAGGCCCCGATCCTCGACCAGAAACCGACTCGGGTCAGCTTCCACTATCAGCGAGATTCGGGCGCC
>JANWXO010000387.1 GCA_025057295.1 Candidatus Binatia bacterium
GGGTCGGCTGGACTGCCTTTGGGGTGAAGAACGAATTTGAGGCCGGCTTCAAGGCTCACTTCGAGTCACAAGATCGCCGTCAGCTCAACGCTACCTCGCCAAAAGGACGGAAAGGGACCTTGGTCGAAAAAAACTTGCGTCGCACAAATGCCTTTTCAGGTTTTGTGGCGAACAGTTTTTTGCTCGGTCCAGTGACCATCATCCCGGTTCTGCGGTACGAGCATATCGAGAGCTCACGGACCAACAAACTGAACGACAAAAAAGGGTCGGACTCGCTCGGTGAAGTCGTGCCGGGGGTAGGCATCATCTATACACCACTCCCATGGCTCACCCTCTTTACAGATGTCCACCGGGGGTTCGCCCCACCGCGCACCGAAGATATTATCGACAATGTGGGCGGGAGCACCGATGTCGGTCCAGAGGACTCCATCAACTTTGAGGTTGGGGTACGAGCGGAGCCGACTCCTGACGTTGCACTCGAAGCAACCTACTTCCGCAATCAGTTCGAGCGCCTTATTGCAGTCGGCTCTATCGCCGGCGGCTCGACCCCCTTAGCAGAAGGCAAAGCATTGTTCGAGGGGCTCGAGCTCTCCAGCTTCGCTGCGCTCCCCTGGGGATTCTATTCCCGTCTGGCTCTTACCTGGTTGCCCACTGCCGAACAGCAGAGACCTTTCCGCCGGGTTGTCGGAGGAGAGATCATCGGCGGCAGCAAAGCCGGGAATCGGCAACCGTACGCGCCAGAGGTGTTATTGACCGGCGCGCTCGGGTATCGGTGGCGCGATGTGCACGCCCAGTTCGAGATCGTTCATGTCGGATCGCAATACGCGGACTTCGCCAATACCAAAGCACCGAGCGCCAATGGACAGTTGGGCAAGATCGAGTCGTACACCATTCTCAATCTTGCCGTGAACTACTTCATCCGTCCTCTGCGGACCACCGCCTTCGTCACCCTAAAAAATCTGGCGGACGAGACCTACATTACCGACCGTACTCGGGGCATCCAGGTCGGGATGCCGCGCCACGTTTTCGGAGGGTTAGTGTATGAATGGTAAAAGACCACAGCGAGCGACATTCAGCCCCCAGAACACCGGCACCCGTATTCACCGGGCACAGTCTGTTTCGCTGCAACGCGGAAGACTCATGCGCCCTGTACTAGGGGTGCTGCTTCTTTCCCTGCTGTGTCTGCCTCTGGTAGGCACGGCGTGCCACGGGCAACCAGAGAGCCGAGTGCGGCCAACGTTGACGATCGCTATCCAACCCACTGCCACCCCAGAGGTGCTGACGGCAGAGTCCGAGGAGCTGAAAGCCTTTCTCCAGCAGCGGCTCCCCGGTGTCGAGATAGCCCTGTACGTACCTACCATGTACGTCGGCGCGATCGAGGCATTGCGTTTCGGTCATGCCCAGGCGGCGTTTATGAGTGCCTGGCCAGCCGCGCTCGCTAAAATCCATGCGGGTGCCGAGATCGCTCTGGCGGAGGTACGAGAAGTTGTGATCGAGAAAGAGAAGGTCGAGCGTCCTTTCTATTTCTCCTACTGGGTGGTGCCGAAACACTCGCCCTTCCAATCGCTCACGGACTTACGAGGCAAACGCGTCGCCTTTCCGAGCCCCCTGTCGACCTCCGGCTACGTCTTCCCGCTCGCCCGCCTGGTCGAATTGGGCTTGATCGACGTGGCGGGCAAAGAAGCCGACCCACGTCAGTTTTTCGGCGAAGTGCTCTTCGCTGGCGGATACGCCCAAGCCTGGGAGGCACTCAAGCAGGGGCAGGTCGATGTGACGGTGATTGCGGGTGACGTGCCGGAACAGTTGTATCACGCAGTGCGGGATGCCACTCGGGTCGTGGAGCAGCAAGGACCCATTCCATCCCACGCCGTCGTGTTCAGCAAGGACTTGCAAGAGCCGCTACGCTCACAATTCACAGCGGCGTTGCTGGAGCTTGGACAGGCCAAGAATCGGCCCATGATGAGGAAATTCATTTCTAGCCTGTTTGTCGGTTTCCAGGAAGCGCGGACCGAAGAGCATCTGGGAACGCTGTTCGCTGCTCTCCAGCGCACCAACGTATCATACACGGAAAGGCTGAAATAACGTACAGCCGGTATGAACACACCGCACGGTCATACCCCTCGCCAACCGGCGATTGTAGTCAGCGATGTATGGTTTGCCTACCCTGGCGCACCGTCCGCTTTGAAAGGAGTGAGCCTCACGGTAGACGCTGGCACGATCTGCATGTTGCTGGGTCCGAGCGGGAGCGGCAAAAGCACTCTGTTGAAGCTCATCAAAGGTCTCCTGCGCCCGCAGCGGGGGTGGGTGAGCATCTTTGGGGTCGACGTTTCTCACGGGTGGAGCCGCCCCCGCAAGCGTACTGTA
>JANWXO010000388.1 GCA_025057295.1 Candidatus Binatia bacterium
CCAGCGCCTTTTCAATCCCTCGTAAATGCTCGTCCTGGTGACCGAGCAGGTCGTGGAAAAAGCGGTGGTTGTCAAACTCGACAAGAGAAGTTTCGCCGTTGTGTTGCACCAAGGTTTGCTGTCTACCTCCTCGTGTGGAAAAATCCTCTCCGTTCCCTCCTATCCCCCTTTTTCGATCAGCTCATATACCTTTTGCAAGGCTTCATCTAGTCGTGACGGATCCTTCCCGCCGGCTTGAGCGAAATCCGGCCGTCCTCCCCCACCCCCGCCCACGAGAGGAGCGAGGTGTTTGATCAAGTTGCCCGCGTGGTATTGTCCAGTCGCCTCCTTACTGACAGCGGCCAGCAGGGCCACCCGCTCGCCGTGAACCGTACCCAGGACGACCACTGCGGGCTGCAGTTTATCGCGTATCCGGTCGGCAATGGCACGCAGCCCTTTCTCGTCCACTCCGTCGACGCGGCTGGCGACGACATTGACGCCGTTGAGTCGGCGTGCCCGAGCAGCGATGGTGTCGCTCTGCGCGTTTGCCTGGGTGCTCTGGAGCTGTGCGAGTTTCTTCTCCTGCTCGCGCAACTGCACCAGCAGACGTTCGATTTTTTCGGCCACGTCCTCTTCGGAGCTCTTCAGCAGACTGCTGATCTCCCGTAACGTCTGTTCCCGCTGACGGATCCACTCCAGCGCCCCTTCCCCGGTGATCGCTTCGACCCGTCGCACCCCGGCAGCAACTCCCGCCTCGCCCCTGAACTTGAACAGACCGATGTCGCCAGTCCGACTGACGTGGGTGCCGCCGCACAGCTCGAGCGAAAAATTACCCATCCGCAGCACGCGTACCCGCTCACCATATTTTTCGCCGAAGAACGCCAAAGCTCCTTGTTGGAGGGCTTCAGCTAGGGACATTTCCTCGCTGGTCACTTCGGCGTTCTCGCGGATACGGGCGTTGACGAGATCTTCGATACGCGCCAGCGTGTCCTCCTTCACGGGGCTGGTGTGGGTAAAGTCAAAGCGCAACCGGTCTGGAGCGACCAATGACCCTGCCTGGCGCACGTGGCTGCCGAGCACCTCGCGCAGGGCGGAATGCAGAATGTGGGTGGCGGAGTGGTTGAGGCGGATCGCCTCGCGCCGTGGGGCATCGATGGCGAGGCGTACCCGATCCCCGACCTGCAGCACGCCACGGATGACTCGACCGCGGTGGACAATGAGAGACGGTTGAGGCTTTTGGGTGTCGAAAATTTCGACCACGTCCCCGCGGGCCGTTTCTATTGTCCCGGTATCGCCGACTTGGCCGCCAGATTCGCCATAAAAGGGCGTCTCGGCGGTGATAATGTCGACCTCCTCACCGGCGCGGACTGGTCCGACTCGTGATTCGCCGTTGACCAACAGGGCAAGGACCTCCGACTCCCATACCCCAATACGGTCGCCGACAAAGCGTGAGTGCAGGTCTGTACGTCCAAGGTTGAGAAACACTGTCCCCTTTTGTCCCTCGCGGGCCCGCATTCGCTGGGCTTCCATCGCCTGGGCAAAACCCGCACGGTCTAGGGCCAGCCCCTCAGACGCGAGGAAATCTTCAGTCAGATCAAGCGGAAATCCGTAGGTGTCATAGAGCCGGAAGGCGATCTCGCCGGGAAAGGTCGTGTCGCCACGGCGACGTACCTCCCTGATCTCGTGCTCGAGGAGGACCAGTCCTTTCCCGAGCGTGTCGGCGAAGCGTTCCTCTTCGGTGCGCACTACCTCGGTGACATAGCTTCTCCGCTCGATGAGTTCGGGATACGCCGTGCCCATGAGATCCGCCACGCTCGCAGTGACGCGCCAGAAAAAAGGGCCCTCAAAGCCGAGCAACCGGCCATGCCGCAGGGCTCGCCGCATAATACGGCGGAGGACATATCCTCTGCCCTCGTTGGTCGGGACTACTCCATCCGCAATGACAAAGGCAGCGGCACGGGCGTGGTCAGCGATCACTCGGAACGAGATGTCCTGTTGCGGGTCCTCGCCATAGCGCTTGCCGCTGAGCTCCTCTGTCGCACGGATGACATCGCGCAAGAGGTCTGAGTCGTAATTCCCCCGGACGTTTTGCAGCACTGCGGCGATGCGTTCGAGGCCCATGCCGGTGTCCACGTGTTTGGCCGGCAGATCAGTGAGAGAGCGATCCGGATTCCGGTTGTATTGAATGAAAACCAAGTTCCAGAGCTCGATGTAGCGGGGGCATCCGCCATTCACCATACAGGTGTGACCCGGCGTATTGCGACGCTCACACGCTTCCGGACCGCGATCAATATGGATTTCCGAACACGGCCCGCAGGGCCCGGTATCGCCCATCTCCCAAAAGTTCTCTTTTTCCCCAAACCGCAGGATCTGACTT
>JANWXO010000389.1 GCA_025057295.1 Candidatus Binatia bacterium
GGGACTTGTCGCTTGTTGGGCATTCGTGTCCTGGCTCGTGCTCTTGCCGAGCTTGGCATGGAGTACAGAGGTTTCGTCAACCACTGCGACAACGCAAGACCTTCCCCAGCCCCCACCTCCGCAGATCGACACAGGCGACACGGCGTGGATGCTGGTATCAGCTGCGCTAGTGTTGCTGATGACCGCGCCCGGCTTGGCCCTTTTCTACGGAGGATTGGTGCGGAGCAAAAACGCGCTCGGGACGATCATGCAGAGCTTCGTCACCGCGGCCCTCATCAGCCTGCAGTGGGTCCTCTGGGGGTACAGCCTCGCTTTTGGGCCGGATCGAGGCGGACTCATCGGCGGCCTCGATTGGTTTGGGCTGGAGGGAGTAGGGCTCGAGCCAAACCCGGACTATGCGGCAACGGTCCCACATCAGGCCTACATGATCTACCAGGCGATGTTTGCCGTGATCACCCCAGCCCTCATCTCCGGCACCTTTGCCGAGCGCATGAAGTTCAGCACTTTCCTGGTTTTTGTCCTCCTCTGGGCGACCTTTATTTACGACCCGTTAGCCCACTGGGTATGGGGAGTCGGCGGGTGGATCCGACAGTTAGGCGCGTTGGACTTTGCCGGAGGGACGGTCGTCCATATCAGCTCGGGAGTGTCGGCGTTGGCCGCCGCTCTGGTGATCGGAAAACGTCTCGGGTATGGCAGCGAGCCCATGCCCCCGCATAATCTGCCGCTCACCGTCCTGGGCGCCTCGCTCTTGTGGGTCGGGTGGTTCGGGTTCAACGCCGGGAGTGCACTGACCGCCGGAGCGCTCGCGACGAGCGCGTTTGTCGTCACCAACACCGCAGCAGCTGCCGCCGTGTTGTCCTGGCTCTTCGCGGAATGGATTGCGAAAGGAAAACCTACTGCCCTAGGGGCAGCGAGCGGGGCGGTGGCAGGCCTCGTCGCCATCACTCCGGCCGCAGGGTTCGTGAGTCCCCTCTCCGCCATCATGATTGGGATCGGGGCAGGGGTTTTTTGTTACTCGGCCTGTGACTTGAAGGCCAAACTGGGCTACGACGACTCTCTCGATGTCGTCGGAGTCCACGGTGTCGGTGGAACCTGGGGGGCGATCGCCACCGGCCTCTTCGCCTCACGCGCCATCAACCCCGCAGGCGCCGATGGTCTCTTCTTCGGTAACCCCGAGCTGCTCAAGGTCCAAGCCATTGCTGTCGTCGCCACCTGGCTCTTCGCCTTCCTCGGTACGACTCTCATTCTCGTCATCCTCAATGCCATCATGGGGCTACGAGTCACAGAAGAAGAAGAGCAGACCGGGCTGGATCTGAGCCAGCACCGGGAGACCGCCTACACTTTTGGGCTCCCTGGCCATGGCGGCGTGCTGGCGGCAGAACCGCTGCGCCCCACTCCCGTGCGCCGTCCGGCCGCTGAGGCACCGTCACCACCCTCCGTCTCAGCTCCTAGCAGCCTGCGCCGTCCCCCTGTGCTCTCACGCCAGCCAGAAAGCCGTCGCACCCCGCCGATCCGTTTGGTCGAACCTCGACGCACGCCCACGGGGGCGGAAACACACTCTTTTGCCATCACCGTACTGGACGTCGACAAGAAAGCCGTGCGCTCCGTCTGGCATATGCTCTGTGAAAAATATCCCCACGATGTCCCCAAAGAGTTTAGTGACATCTACCCGGATGTCATCTCGTTCCGCGACAACACGTGGACGTTTCGCCAGGGCAATGCGGAGGAGTACCGGCGCAAGTTGGAACACATTCTCTACCTGTACGGCATAGAAGGGGCCCATCTGCAAGTCGCGTAATGCTATTCGCCCACAGAGGCGCGCAAGGGGGATCTGCTATGACGACTGTGCTGATCGTTTTCCTCGTTCTCGCTGCTCTGGTCGGGATCGCCATTGTGATCGTGGTGACCCTCTACGTGAAAACCCCGCCCAACATGGCCTTCGTTCGCTCTGGCCTCGGCGGCAAGAAGGTGGTGGTGGACGGCGGTGCCATCGTGCTCCCGGTCGTGCACACGCTGCAGTGGATCTCTCTCGAGACCATCAAGCTGGAGGTGGTCAAGGCGCAGAAGGAAGCGTTCATCACCAAAGACCGCTTCCGCGTGGACATCGGGGCAGAATTCTACCTCCGCGTCGCAGCTGATCGCGACAGTATCGAGCGGGCCTCGCGCAGTCTCGGGGACCGATCGTTTGACGCTGCCGCCATCCAGGCCCTGGTGGAAGAGAAACTGATCTCCGCCCTACGGTCTGTGGCCGCCGCGACGCAGCTCGTAGAGCTACACGAAAATCGCGCGGCCTTCGCTCAGGCGGTCAAGGAGAACCTGCTCGAACCGCTCTC
>JANWXO010000038.1 GCA_025057295.1 Candidatus Binatia bacterium
GCAAACTGTCTTTCTTCGTGAGCGATCGGGCGTGGGTGGAGGGTCCCCTGTCGCAACGGTGGTGAGGAAGGCTATACCAGGACCAAACCCTTCACACACGCTTTCCGTTTTGACACCAAGCATCGATAAGCATGGAACCGCGGCGTGTCAAGGGTGCAACAGCAGGTCTCGTCACCGCGTATGGCGCCTGCCGCGGGCGTGCCAGTAGAGCCGACCCGCTCCCTCCACTGACGGCGGAAAACTTCCTTGCTATGATAAACCCCCATGCAGCGCGAAGGGAGCTTTACCCTGGTCTCTGACTTGCAGCCGCAAGGCGATCAACCTCAGGCGATCGACCAGCTGGTCGAGGGACTGCGGCGGGGCCTGCGACATCAGGTGCTCCTCGGGGTGACGGGGTCGGGGAAGACGTTTTCCATGGCGCACGTGATCGCGCGCGTGAACCGGCCCACGCTGGTGATCGCCCCCAACAAGACCCTTGCTGCCCAGCTCTACAATGAATTCAAAGAGCTCTTTCCCTATAACGCGGTCCGCTACTTCGTCAGTTACTACGATTACTACCAGCCCGAAGCCTACGTGCCGCAGAGCGACACCTATATCGAAAAGACGCCGCCGTTAACGAAGAGATCGATAAGATGCGGCACTCGGCCACGAAGGCGCTGCTGGAGCGGCGCGACACCCTGATCGTCGCCAGTGTGTCGTGCATCTATGGCCTAGGGTCGCCGGAGACCTATTTCGATCTGATCGTTTTTGTCGAAGAACACACCCAGGTCGAGCGTGACGCGCTGCTGCGCAAGTTGGTCGACATCCAGTACCAACGCAGCGACGGTGATTTTCACCGCGGGACGTTCCGCGTGCGGGGGGATGTGGTGGAAGTGTTCCCTGCCTATGAGGAGGCGAAGGCGATCCGGCTTGAGTTTTTCGGCGATACGGTCGAGACTCTCACTGAGATCGACCCGCTGCGGGGAAAAGTCCTGCGTCGGCTCGACAAAGTGGCTATTTACCCGGCCAGCCACTATGTCACAACCTCTGACCGGCTGAAAAACGCGATCGCCTCGATTCGGGCGGAGTTGGCTGAGCGGTTGGCCGAGTTGCGTGCGGAAAACAAGCTGCTCGAGGCGCAGCGCCTGGAACAGCGCACCCTCTACGATCTGGCGCTCTTGGAGGAAATGGGCTTCTGCCCCGGCATCGAGAACTACTCCCGTCACCTAGACGGACGCGCGCCTGGAGAACCTCCGTTTACCCTGCTCAATTACTTCCCCAAAGATTACGTGCTCTTCATCGACGAGAGCCACGTGACGATCCCGCAGCTCGGCGGCATGTATCGGGGAGACCGCTCGCGCAAGGAAACCCTGGTAGAATACGGCTTCCGCCTGCCCTCAGCGCTCGACAACCGCCCGCTCAGCTTTCACGAGTTCGAGCGCATGGCGGGCCAAACCATTTACGTCTCCGCCACTCCCGGCGACTATGAGCTACGACAGAGTGGGGGGAGAGTCGTCGAACAGCTGATCCGCCCTACCGGCTTGATCGACCCCGAGGTGGTCGTCCGGCCAGCACGGACCCAGGTAGACGATCTGTTGGAAGAGATCCGCACGCGCGTCGCACGCGGCGAGCGGGTGCTCGTGACGACCCTGACAAAACGGCTGGCCGAAGACCTCACCGATTACTATCAGGAGCTCGGGGTCAAAGTCCGCTACTTACATTCTGACATCGATACCATCGAGCGGGTGGAGATCATCCGCGAGTTGCGCCGGGGGACTTTTGACGTGCTCGTGGGGATCAACCTCTTGCGCGAGGGGCTCGATATTCCCGAAGTGTCGCTCGTTGCCATCTTGGATGCGGACAAGGAGGGATATCTCAGGTCCGAGCGGTCGCTGATCCAGACGATCGGCCGTGCCGCGCGCCACGTCAACGGCATGGTGCTGCTGTACGCGGACACGGTCACGGAGTCGATGCGCCGCGCGATCGAGGAGACAGAGCGCCGCCGGCGGGTACAATCGGCGTACAATGCGGCACACGGCATTACTCCTCAGAGCGTGCGCAAAGCCCTCACGTCTCCGTTAGTGAAAATCTATGACATGGACTACGGAGCCATTCCCGCGGTCACGGAGGCGGAGGAAGAGTATTGGACCCCACAGCAGCTCGCTGCCGCGATCGAGCAAACACGGGGTGAAATGAAGCAAGCCGAAGCGGCGTTGGAGTTCGAACGAGCGGCTGAGCTCCGTGACCGCTTATTCGCCCTGGAGCGGCGCGCGTTGGGACTGATGCCTGACCCTGTCACTCCCCCCGCGTCTGCGCCCACCGAGGCGCAGAGGTCAGGAGGGGAGAGAACGGCACCGGGAACAGCTCCCGAGCGCAGGATACGCAAGGCCGTTGTCCGTGGCCGGACCGCGCGGTGGCGACGCTAGGAGAAAGGAGTCGACTGCGGGCGAGGGCGTAGGACGAGAGCAGAGACGTCCCGCGACCAGCCTCGCTTCGTGTGAAGCAAGCATGAGGAATCACAAACTGCGAACGAACAGGCTGTGGGTTCTTGCGCGGGCGCGTGAGGTGCTGGAAGCCGAGGCAGCGGCGATCCGTGCCATTCAGCTCGACGAGCATTTTCTCCGTGCCGTTGCGCTGCTGCGGCGTTGCAAAGGCAAAGTCATCACCACCGGCATGGGCAAGGTCGGGATTATCGCGATGAAGGTGGCGACTACCTTGTCATCGACCGGCACCCCGGCATGCTTCCTCCATCCAGGGGATGCGGCCCACGGAGACCTTGGCTTGGTGAGCAAACATGATGTGATGATCACCTTCTCCAACAGCGGAAAAACCCGCGAGGTGTTGGAGACCATCGCGCGAGCGAAAAGGCTCAACGGCATCCACCTGATCGCCATCACTGGGCACCGTCACTCCCCTGTTGCGCGACAGAGCGATGTGGTCCTCACCATCGGGAAGGTGAAGGAGCCGTGTTCGCTCGGTCTTACGCCGTCAGCCAGCACCACGGCAATGCTCGCCCTGGGCGATGCGCTGGCCCTCGTGCTGATGGACCTGAAAGGGTTTACGACAGCCGACTATGCCAAGTTCCACCACGGTGGCTATCTCGGCAAGAAAGCCCGCCTGGAAGCACGCAAGGAGAATGGAGCGGAGCGGTGAACCGGTGTGCTTTCGCGCTCTTGTGCCCCTTCTCAACTTAGAGGTCGAGCTTGAGGTGGAGCTCCTGTAACTGTCTGGGGTCAACCGGGCTAGGGGCTTGTGTCATGAGACATACCGCCTTTGCCGTCTTGGGGAAGGCGATCACCTCGCGTAAAGAGGAAGCTCCGGCCAACAGCATGACCAGACGATCGAAGCCGAACGCAATCCCCCCATGGGGGGGGGCCCCGTAGGCGAGGGCTTCTAGGAGGAAGCCGAACTTCTCCTGGGCAGCGCTTTCGCTCAGGCCGAGAGCGGCAAAGACCCTTTGCTGCACGTCGAGGCGGTGATTTCTGATGCTCCCTCCGCCCAACTCGACGCCGTTGAGCACCAAGTCGTAGGCAAGGGCACGGACGCGGGACGGGGCTGTTTCTAAGAGTAGAACGTCCTCTGGGTGCGGTGAGGTAAAGGGGTGGTGCATCGCCACGTAGCGACCTGCCTCTTCGTCATATTCGAGGAGCGGGAAATCGGTGATCCAGACAAAGCGCAACGCGTCCTGTGCAATCAGTCCGAGTTTTTCTCCCAGGAAAAGCCGTAAGCGGGAGAGCACGTCACATACTACTCGTTCCTGGTCGGCGACCATCAGCAGCAAGTCTCCCTCTTTGAGTCCCAGGGTCGCCGTAATCGCACCTCTCTGTTCGTCGGGGACGAATTTGGCCAGGGGCGACTGCCATCCGGTCGGGGTGAGGCGTATCCATGCGAGTCCTTTGGCACCAAAGCTGACAGCCAGTGGGGTCAGATCGTCGAGTTCTTTGCGCGACAGGGGGGCGTGGGGCACGATGAGGCCGCGGATGACCCCGCCTGTAGCGATGACCTCGCGAAAGACCTGGATCTCCGTGTGACGGAAGAGATCGGTCAGTTCGTGCAGTTCTAGGTCGAAGCGGAGGTCGGGTTTGTCGTTCCCGAAGCGGGCCATTGCCTCGGCATACGAGAGACGAGGGAAAGGGGTTGGGGGTTCGATGCCTTTCGCCTCGCGGCAGAGGGCGACCATCAACCCTTCGGCGAGGCGGAAAATATCGGCAGGACGCACAAAGGACATCTCGATATCGATCTGCGTGAATTCCGGTTGGCGATCCGCCCGCAAATCTTCATCGCGAAAGCAGCGGACGATCTGGAAGTATTTATCGATCCCGCCGACCATCAATAACTGCTTAAAGAGCTGCGGCGACTGCGGCAGCGCGTAAAACATGCCAGGATTGACCCGGCTCGGCACCAGGTAATCGCGTGCTCCTTCGGGGGTGCTGCGGGTGAGAAAGGGGGTTTCGACCTCCAAGAACCCCTCGCCATCGAGATAATCGCGCACTGTTTTGGCCAGGCGATGGCGCAGCTGGAGATTTTTGAACATCTGCGGGCGGCGCAGATCGAGGTAGCGGTACCGGAGCCGAACCGTCTCCGTCGGTTCGGTAAGCTCGTCAACGGGGAAGGGAGTGGTACGGGACGTGTTGAGGACGCGAAGCTCTGTAACCAGGATTTCGACTTCCCCTGTGGGAAGGTTGGGGTTAACCGTATCTGGGGGGCGTTTGCTGAGCGTCCCCCGGACCGCTACGACAAATTCCAAACGAACATCCTTGGCAGCCGCGTGTGCCACCGGGCTGACTTGGGGATTGCAGACGGCCTGGATAATACCGGAGCGGTCGCGCAGGTCGAGAAACGTCACCCCTCCATGGTCACGGCGTGCATGGACCCAGCCCATCACCGTGACCTCTTGCCCAACCTGGGCAAGGCGTGGGGTGCCGCAATAAGAAGTCCGTTGCCAGTTGTCTAACGATTCCACGATCCTATACCCTCACGTGCCGCGGTTCATGACCGAACCGCGCTCCGCTGCCAGCAGGGCGACAGAACGAGTGTCCCTGGCCTGCTCCTGAAACAGCGGCTCGCTAGATATTCTTCAGTTGGATTGATTCCATCATCTTTTGTGCCGGCAGGGTCAGATCCACCGCCAGGGGATGGTCCGTTTTCGCCTGCATATCACGAATAGTGCCCTTCCCGACAGCGAGTTCCTGCTCGCCCAGGATGAGCACGTAGCGCGCCCCGAGTTTATCTGCGCGACGCATCTGCGCCTTGAGGCCGCGCCTACTGCTGTCCAACTCGATATAATACCCTTCTTGCCGGAGACGATGCGCCACCGAGAAGGCGTAGGTCTCAGCTCTCTCGTCCAAGGGGGCAATGAAGAGGTCCGGGTGCAGGAGGTGCTGGCGCTCGTGGGACTGGAGGAGCATCACCAGGCGTTCGACACCAATAGCAAACCCGATTCCTGGCACGGCCGGACCCCCGAGTTGTGCTACCAGCCCGTCATACCGCCCGCCGCCGCAAACGGCATTTTGTGCACCTAATCCTTGGGCGAGCACTTCAAAAGAGGTACGGCAGTAATAGTCAAGGCCGCGCACGAGCCGAGGATTCACGCTGAAGCAGACCTGTTCCTGGCGTAAGTAGGCTTGTACCCGATCAAAGTGCTCGCCGCAGGCGGGGCACAGAAATGCGGTCAGCATCGGTGCGTCAGCGGTCGCCTGTCGGCACCCTGGTTCTTTGCAGTCGAGGATACGTAAGGGGTTGCGCTGCAGCCGCGCCTGGCAGTTGGCGCACAGAGCTGCGAGTCTGCTCTCGCCAAAGGTACGGAGACTCTCGCGATGGCGAGGGCGACACAACGTACACCCGAGCGAATTCACCTCGATCGTGATGGTCAGCTGCAAGGCCGTGAAGAGGTCGTGGAGGAGCAGTAAGAGCTCAGCGTCAATTAGTGGGTCATCCCTCCCCAAGATCTCGGCGCCGATCTGGTGAAATTGGCGGTAGCGGCCCTTTTGTGGACGTTCCCGCCGAAACATCGGACCGATATAGAACAACTTGGAGACGGGCTCTTTGTGGAAAAGACTGTGTTCAATGTAGGCCCGGATGACCGAGGCGGTCCCCTCTGGACGGAGGGTTAAAGAGGCGTCGTCGCGATCGGTAAAGGTGTACATTTCCTTCTCGACGATATCGGTCGTTTCTCCGATCGCGCGGGCGAACAGTTCGGTCTTTTCCACCACAGGAAGGATAATCTCGGCGAACCCGTACGCGGTGAGATACCTGCGGGCCTGGGCTTCTAGCTCCTGCCATATGGCGCTTTCTTGCGGCAGTACGTCCCGAAATCCTCTAACCGCAGAGATGTTCATGGCCTCCTCGTAAGGAGGAGCATTGTGCCAGAGGGACAGCGTGCAATCAACGAGACAACGGGTCTTCCTATGGTTTGCTCGTCGATGGCTGGAGTGGATCGATCGTGGCAGAGGCGCGGTCGATGTCCCGCTCCCATTGCCGCGTGTTCAGTTGAATTTGCACGCGGGCGAGCAAGTCGCGATTATTGATCGGTTTCACCACAAATTCGCTCACCCCGAGAGCCATTCCTGCCGCCCTCGTCGCCATATCGTCTTTTGCCGTGAGCAGGATGACCGGCAAAGAGGGGGAGAGGCGCTTCAGCGCTTCGCACACCTCAAGCCCATCCATGCCTGGCATCATGACATCGAGGATCACCACGTCTATAGGGCGACTCTGGACGATAGCCAGGCACTCAGGGCCGCTGTACGCCCCGACCGGGGTCAAGTTATGGCGGCTGAGTAAACGGGAGAGGATGTCGACGACCTCCCGATTGTCATCGACGATCAGTACGGTCGCCGAGGGGTTCTGAAGGGTATCTTGCGAGGGCATGACAGAGACCTCCTACGGAAGGTGCGCCTCGTTCTGGTCAACGGAGGAGAGCAGAGAGGTAAAATTCTTTTTCCGTCTTAACATCGCCACGAGAGTGGTACGCTTAAGTCCGAGGAGCTGTGCTGCCGCGGTTTTGTTGCCGTTCGTGCGTCGCAGGGCTTCGTCGATGAGCCGCGACTTGAACTGCTCCAGCGCATGGCGCAGGTTTAAGTCTTTGTCGGTGAGGACGGGGTGGGGGATTTTTTTCTCGGCAATGAAGGAGCGAACGTGTGTCGGGAGGTCCTCCGGGCCAATCTTGTGGTTCTCGCTGAGAATGACGAGCCGCTCGATGAGGTTTTCCAACTCGCGCACGTTCCCAGGCCAGTCGTACTCCCATAGATAGATCATCGCCTCCGGAGAGATCTCGACCGTGCGCCCGTATTTTTTATTGCTCCGTTCGAGGAAATGCTGCACCAGCAGCGGGATATCTGAGCGGTGGGCGCGCAATGGAGGGAGGTGAATCGGGATCACCTGTAAGCGGTAAAACAGATCCTCACGAAAAGCCCCTTTTTCGACTTCCTTCGCCAGATCTTTGTTCGTAGAGGCAATCACACGTGCATCGACAGCCAGTGCGCGGTCTGCACCAACCGAGCGGATCTCTTTGTTTTGGAGCACGCGCAGCAGCTTCGCTTGCAGGGCGATAGGCATCTCCGCCACCTCGTCGAGCAAGATCGTGCCCCCATCGGCCAGCTGAAACATCCCGACGCGGGAAGACGAGGCCCCGGTAAACGCGCCCCGCACATGGCCAAACAACTCGCTTTCGAGGAGTTCTTGGGGGATGGCAGCGCAGTTGACCGGAACAAAGGGATGGTTCGCTCGCGCACTGAAGTTATGGATAGCACGGGCAACGAGTTCTTTGCCGGTCCCGCTCTCCCCGGTAATCAATACCGTCGCGTCGGTATGGGCCACCCGTTGTACCATCGCCTGGATCTTCTGCATCAGTGGGTGTTCGCCAATGAGAGGAAAAGAAGCCGCCAGTGCCATGCCAACACACTCTCACGGAAAAGATCACTACTCTACTCTGCGGCCAGCTAGTACACAGAGAATTCTTTTTCCTCAGATGTACACACTAACACGTTCCCTGTCAGAGGACAAACTGACTCACCCGACAATTTCACGTGTTAAATTTTTGTCGCCCCCTGGCAGGCTGACGGAGAAGCTGTTGATGGACAAAATTTGCCACTTCCTGGGGGTACTGCTGCAAAAAGGCGCGTGTAGCGTTACTTTTTTGTCGCTTCCGGGGGCTGTCGGAGCGGCCAAAAAATGGAAAAGTTTTTGTCTTTCTATGGGTTGGTCGGGAAAGCGCAGAGAAAGTCCGGGTGGTATTGTCTTTGCTCCTCCTTCCTCTGCCATTGTGGAGGTGGCTACGCTATGAAGGGGTGGATGCAAGTGTGGGACGTGTAGGAACCGCGTAGGGCGGAGCTATGGCCGCAGGCAGAGGAACATAAGAGCTGCGGCCAGAAGCGTAGGTGAGCCTTTTTCCTCCCCTCCTTTACACCAGGCAGGCAGCTTGCCGGTGTCGGCTCTACGGCACCCTCTGCGCCTAGAGACGTGAGCGCCCGAGAATTTGGTATACTACAAGATAAGGCTGGGTCAGCGCTCTCTGTCGCAGACATCTCGAGTGATACTCGGTGATGTCGCTAGGGAGAGGAGAACAACAGACCGCCTGCCAGAAGCACATGGGGAAGGTTATCCCGTTTCCTCTGAAAAGCCGGGTACGCACACCTCCTGGTACGCCCACGACGCGGAGACCATTCACCATCCTGATCGTCGAGGATCACGACTCCCTGCGTGATATCGTGAGCGTATACTTAATGCGGCAAGGGTATCGCATCCGGACCGCGAGCAACGGGCAGGCCGCACTGGAGATCTTATCGACGGAAGATGTCCACCTCGTCCTCTTAGATTTGATGTTGCCCTGGGTGGATGGCTTCCAGGTCCTCCACTGGTTGCGGCAGAAGCAACGTGCGAGGTTCCCGTATGTCATCGTCGTCTCTGCATTGACCACTGAAGAGGATCGCAAAAAGGTGCGCGAGTTAGGCGGAGATGAGTATCTGCCCAAGCCCTTTCATCTCCCCCATCTCCTCGAGCGGATCGAAGCGCTCGAGCGGCGTTTCCGACAGAACAAGTAGCAAGGGAGAAGAGCTACTGGCTCGTCCTTTGCTCCCGCTGCGTCAGTCCTGTCTCCCGCACTCCTCATGCAGCAGAAGTCATAACCGCGATCTTCGCGAGCGTCTTGCCAAGAACGATTGCCACCGGGCGACAGGTGGGCTCCCAGCACGGACTGTCTGGGCCTAGTCCGACGACAGCACATGGGTCTCCCGGTTAGGAGGAGCACACATGACAACAGACAGCGCAGCTGCGGCACTCCATGCCCAAGGTCTTCCTGCCAAGCAGCCGCAAGCGGCCACGCGGGAGGAGATGATCGAGGCGTATCTGCCCTTGGTCCGCTTGGTCGCAGAGCGGATCCACCGCCGTCTCCCTCCAGGGATCGACCTGAGCTCGCTCATTCACTCGGGGATTGTTGGGCTGCTGGAGGCGCTCCAGCGCTATGACGCCAGACGAGGAGTTGCCTTCCACACGTATGCCCGCTACCGCATCCAAGGAGAGATCATGGAATATCTCCGCTCCCTTGACTGGGTGAGTCGCTCAGTCCGTGCCTGGGGGCGGCGGGTGACTGCTGCGCGCATCCGTTTGGCTAGTCGTTTCGGCCGCGAACCCACTCCCGAAGAGATGGCGGAAGCATTAGGGGTGTCGCTGGAGGAGTTCTTTCGGGTCGATCAGAAAGTGAACGATGCGGTGCTGTTTAGCCTGGAAGATTTGTCCCTCGTTTCAGAGGAAGAATGGCAAAGAGCGCGCGAGTCGTTCCTGCAGCATCCGTTTCAAGATCCGCTTGCGTCCGTAGAGAGCAAAGATCTGGTTGACAAGCTTGCCACCGCTTTAGAGACACTGTCGGAGCGGGAACGTCTGGTTGTCACTCTCTACTATCACGAAGAACTGACGTTGCGAGAGATCGGAGAGATCCTCGGGCTGACCGAAGGTCGGATCTGCCAGATTCATGCGCAAGCGATCGTGCATCTGCGCCAAGCCCTTGAGGGTCATGGACAAAGATCCGGCAGGACAACTGAGGCGCACAGGGCAGAGCACCAGAACGGTTCTCCACCACGGCGGGCCTCCCTCAAGGGTGTGGGAACGCCGACAAAAAGGAAGCGGGGGCGGTTTTTGGTAGTCTAACACTGGGCCGCAGAATCGAGCAGGAGCACCATGGCAAATATGACAAAGCCGTTAATCCTCTGTGTCGATGATGATAGAGGGATCCTCAGTATCAGCGAGCGTGTGCTCACCCAGGCCGGGTATGAGGTGATCACCGCTGACAATGGAACGAGCGCTTTGCAGATCCTGCAGCACCACAAGCCCGATCTCATCTTGCTCGATGTGATGATGCCGGACATCGACGGGTATGAGGTGTGTTCGCGATTACAGGGGAACAAGGAGTTGGCGTATCTCCCGGTTATTTTTGTCTCTGCTCTGAGTGAGGAGGAAAACAAAGCGCGCGCTCTGGCATTGGGGGCAGTTGATTATCTCGTCAAGCCTGTCTCCAGTGCCACCCTGCTGCACAAAGTCGCCGCCCAGGTGAAGACCCGTCAACGGTGGGAAGAGTTGCGGCGGCGCCCGAGTGTGAGAGACGCAGGGGGGATCCCCTCAGATTTTGCCCGCTTTAAGAGCTTTCTGTTGCAGCGCTTCCCGATCCCGCCAGACAAGCATGCTCTGGTTTCGGCGCTGACACCGACGGAGCTGTACGCAGTGGCAAGTGAGCTGGGGATGAGCGAGAGCCAGATGGCCCAAGCGGTGGCGGAGTTTTTGCGCCTGCCGTACCGTCCGTCGCTGACGCTGGCGGAGGTCGCCCTGGGCGTCTTACCGACCCCGTTTTGTCGCGCGAACCTTGTGGTCGCGGTCCATGGGACCGGTGGGAAGCGTGAGTTCGTGCTCAGCAATCCATTCAACTGGGAGCTGGTCGACCTGCTCAGGAAGAATAGCGGTCAGACGCCGGCCCTGATCGTGACCGAACCACAAAATTTGGTGCGCCTCTTTCAGCACGAGGCTCCACCGCCGCAAAAACCCGCTCCTGTCGCTCCATCGGCGCCGCAAACCTCGCTGGCCGGCATCGAGGAGCAATTACGCGAACGCTATCAGGTGGATGAAAAGAAAACCCTCGCTGCCGAGGGGCCCACAGTGGAAGCGGAACCTCTCGTGCTCCTCGTGCACCAACTCATCGAAAATGCCTATCTGATGGGTGCCTCGGACATTCATATCGAACCCTGGGAAGAGGAAGTGGTTGTCCGCTATCGCATCGATGGAGAGTTGCGCATTGTGAACCGCCTGCGTCCACGCGCCCTCATCCGCCCCATCGTCTCCCGTATCAAAGTCATGAGTGACCTCGATATCGCCGAACGGCGCCTCCCCCAAGATGGGCGTCTGATCTTTAAGAACTTTTCCAGCAAAGGGTTGGACTTCGATCTGCGCGTGTCGATCGCACCGATGCATCTGGGCGAGAAGGTGGTGATGCGGGTTCTCGATAAGCAGAAATCGGTCTTGCCACTCTCCGCCTTGGGGTTCTCCACACGCCACCTCGAAGTGTATCGCTCCAAGATCACCTCCCCGCACGGGATGATCCTGCATACCGGACCGACCGGCTCAGGGAAGTCGATGACGTTGTACGCGGCCTTGAACGAGCTGCGGCGACCCGAGATCAATATCCAGACGATTGAAGACCCCATTGAGTACACGCTGGCTGGCATCAACCAATTGCAGGTGCATCCGGAAATCGGGCTGACCTTCCAGGCTGCGCTCCGGAGTTATCTGCGCCAGGATCCGGACGTGATCCTCGTGGGAGAAATTCGCGATCGCGAGACGGCTGATATCGCGGTCAAAGCGGCGCTGACCGGACACCTGTTGCTGTCCACGCTGCACACCAACGACGCTCCCTCTACCATCATCCGACTGATCGAAATGGGGATCGAGCCGTTTCTGGTGAGCTCATCGATTGTCCTGCTGTGCGCTCAACGCCTCCTGCGCCGTCTGTGTCCGCACTGCAAAGAGCCATACCGGCCGACTCCTGAGCAACGGCAGTTCGTTGGCCTCCCCCTCGGGGATCCCACGGTGGTGTTGTATCGCCCCAAAGGCTGCGAGGCGTGTAATGGCATTGGGTACAAGGGGCGGATCGGCATTCACGAAATCCTCGTGCCCGACGACGAGATGCGTCATGCTGTCAATACCAAGGGAGTCACGGCAGAAGGGCTCAAACGGCTGGCAGTAGAGCGCTGCGGCATGACCACCCTGTACTGGGATGCCATGGAGAAAGTGGCAGCCGGCATCTGCTCTTTGGAAGAAGTGCTGCTCAAAGTGTCGAAAGACGAGTTCGACTCACGTCCTGCTTGGGTGCGCGACCGGGAGGCGGGGCAGGAACCAGTCTGTGCACACGGAGGATCGGAGTTCGCGACAGACAAACTGGTGTTATCTCCCGAGCCTGCGGAGCAGGCGATCGTCGTTGGGTAGGAGCCGATGCGCCTCTTATTTGCGGAAGATGATCGGGTCTCGCGTCGCCGCTTGGCGGCGGTGTTACGCAAGTGGGGCTATGAGGTGATCGAGGTGCAGGATGGCAACCAGGCCTGGGAAGTCTTGCTCACAGCAGCAGCTCCCCAGTTGGCCATCCTTGACTGGATGATGCCGGGGATGGATGGCCCCGAGGTCTGTCGCCGCGTCCGGCAGCTCCGGCGCGAGCCCTACATCTACGTGCTTCTCCTGACCGCGAAGGCACAGAAAGAGGATGTCGTCGCCGGATTGGAATCGGGGGCCGATGACTATCTCACGAAGCCGGTCGACATCCATGAATTGCAGGTGCGTCTGCGTGCGGGGCGACGCATCCTCGAGCTGCAAGAGAAGCTGATCGTCATGCGCGAAGAGCTGCGCATGCAGGCAACGCGCGACGCCCTCACCGGACTGTGGAATCGCGCGGCGATTTTTGATTTGCTCCGGCGCGAAACAGCGCGAGCCCAGCGAGGAGAAATCCCTCTCAGCATTGCGATGGCTGATGTGGACCATTTTAAACGTGTCAATGATGTCTACGGACACCTGATTGGAGATATAGTGCTGCAGGAGGTCGCACGGCGTGTGCAAGCAGCGCTGCGACCCTACGACGAGGTTGGCCGCTACGGCGGAGAAGAGCTGTTGCTGATCTTCCCGCAGTGCAACGCCCAGCAAGCCGTGCATGTTGCTGAGCGGTTGCGTCGGCGTGTGGCAGCAACGCCGATCGTGACGCCTGAGGGGGAAATCGTGGTGACGCTGAGCGTCGGGGTGGCCCCCTATGGAGGAGGCGCCGACGCGCAGATGTTGCTGCGTGCGGCAGACGAGGCGTTGTACCGTGCGAAGCAGCAAGGGCGAAATTGCGTTGTCCTCTACCCCGGGCCTCAACTACCCGCGGAGGCCGCTGCTCTCTAGCGATCGGCGGCCTGAAGGGGATGCCCTGGGCGATCGTCGCGGTGATTGCGCATGGTGGTGATGTGGTAGGTCTGTCCGTCGCTGCGAAGGAAGATCGTCCCCGCGAGATCGGTTCGCAGCACCCGACTGCCCTGACGTTCATATCGTTGCACGACTTCCGGGGCAGGAAAGCGAAAGCGGTTGTGCGCCCCGAGGGACATGACAGCGACCTGTGGAGAGATCGCCTCGACGAACGCGCGCGTGCTCGAGGTGCGACTGCCGTGGTGCGGCACTTTCACAATCTCGCTCCTCAAGGGGAGCGGAGCCGAAAGGAGGACCTGCTCTGCAGGCGCTTCGATGTCGCCGCTGAATAACACATCGATGGTGTCGTAGCTGAGGCGGAGCACGAGAGAGGCGTTGTTGGTATCCAGCCGCGACGAGTGGCAAGGAGGGTGGAGGACTTGTATCTGCACGCCAGAAATGGTGGTGGTCGGAGTCTCACGACACACCTGTCGCATCGTCACCTTCTGCTGCTGGAGCAGCGCTTCGAGGCGAGCGAAGCGCGGACTGGTGGCACGCTCGCCATTCCACCAAAATTCTTGCACCGCAAACCGTTCTACCAAGAACGCTAACCCGCCATAATGATCGAGCTGGGGGTGACTCATCACCAGGGTGTGCACTCGGCTGATCTTCTGACTCCAGAGAAACGGAGCGAGAATTGCCTCCCCGCTATCAAAATCTTCGCTCGCAAAGCCTCCCCCGTCGATCACCATCACCTGAGAGCCTGGGAATTGGACGACCGCAGCGTCACCTTGTCCCACATCGAGGAACGTGACGCGGAGATCGCTGCGAAAATGGCGGTGCCAAATCCAGGTTGCCCCATCCAGGACGAGGAGGACGAGCAGAGCGAGGAAGCAATAACGTGTCAGACCAGTGCGGAAGGAAAAGCCCGGAGAACACAGGCACGCCAGCAGTCCGTAACACAGGGCCAGTTCGAGCAGGGAAGGAGTCGCAACGACGAGAGCGGCGTACGGCCAGGAAGCGATCGTGGTGGTGATCCAGACACCGAGTTGTGTGACGAGACCGGCGCCCGACACCACCACAGCCGCGACCCCGGCGTGGAGAAAAATCAGGCAGGCAGCGAGCAAACCCAGGATCACAGCGAGACTCCCCAATAGAGGCACGACCAGGAGGTTCGCGAGCAACCCCACCACAGTGACATGGTGGAAATGCCTTGCCGTCAGCGGTGCAGTCCCTACGAACGCACACGCGGACACCGCAATGTACGCCGTGCCCCAGCGCAGCCATCGCTCATACCGTGCCGGGGGGCCGCGCAGCCAGTGCGTCCTTACCCACTCCCACCACGCGGGGAACCGTTCCATGCCGACCAAGATGGCGAGCATCGCCAGAAACGACAGTTGGAAAGAGAGATCGAGAAGAGCCCCTGGCCACAACAGGGAAATCACCAGGGCCGCGAGTGCAAGGCTGTGGTAGACTTCGCGATGACGGTCGAGCAAGATCGCTATCAGGTAGACGAGCGCCATAATGGTCGCACGCCACGTAGCGGTGCTTCCCCCGGCAAGGCTGGCATAAAGCAACACAGGGGGAATAGTGAGCAGTGCGGCCAGCTTGGGCATCGTCCAGCGCAGCAGCACCGTGCGACTGCGGCCGAGGAGCCACCACCAGGTACCGTACGCTGCGACAGCGACAAATCCGAGGTGCAGCCCCGAGATGGCGAGGACATGCGCGACGCCAGCGCGGGAGAAAGCGTCGCGCAGGTCGCGCTCGAGACCTCCTGTATCGCCGATAATAATGGCGCGCAGGACCGCTGCTGTCTGCCGGTCGAGGTGGTCCTGAAAAAATGTCCCGATCGTCCGTCTCGTGTGCTCTATCTGAGTGCGGACCAGGCCCCCTTGTTCCCCACGGTGCTCGATGTGCCGGTCATCCCAGAGAAAGGCCGACAGGTAGATGCCTTGCCGTGCCAAGTACCCTTCGTAGTCGAAGCTGCCTGGTGTAGAGAAGTTGCGCGGGGCGCGGAGGTGGAGGGGCAGGCGTACCCGGTCACCGTAGCGCCACGGGCGGGACAGTGAGCGTACAGTGAGCAAGATTTTGCCCGTAGCTGGGCGTGGTGCCCCGTCCTGCCAGACCTGGAGGGCTTCGAGGTACAAACGCGCCCGCCGTGGGAAACGCTCAGGTTCACGGTAGAGCCACCCTTCCACCACGACCTGCTGGGGCAGGGAGAGCCGACGCAGGTGTGTCGCGGGGAGATCGGGATGCAGCACCCGTTGCAGCGCACCATTGGCCAAGAGGGCGGCCAGCACCAGAGCGCTCACCCCAACTGCCACACGGAGGCCTTTCCACAGCCACACGAGGAGGCCGAGCAGGGCGCCCCCACCAAACCACCACGGTGAAGTGGCATCCCACCCCAGGGCTGCGCCACCCTGACCAGCAAGATAAGCGGCCGTAATGGAGAGGAGCAGAGACCGCGGGAGGGTATCGCGCAGAGACATTTGCCTCACCTCGACGAGCTCTCCAGCATTCCTTACTTCGTTGCAGCCGGTACTGCCGTAGGGGTACAGTGCGGACCTGCTATTTTAGTCTTGCCGATGGCCACTGAGCCGTTGCTGGATCGCAGCTGCGACGGCGGCAGTGATGCCAGGAACGAGCATCAACTCCTCAATCGTGGCCTCTTGGACCCGCTTCAGGCTACCGAAGTGGCGCAGCAACATTTTGCGCCGCGCCGGACCAATGCCAGGGATCGCGTCGAGCGGGGAGCGCAGGCGTTCTTTGGCGCGCAAATGGCGGTGGTAGGCAATGGCAAAGCGGTGGGCCTCGTCGCGCACTCGCTGTAAGAGAAACAGCGTGGTGGAATTGGGTTTGAGCACGAGAGGATTCTTCCGCCCAGGGAGAAAAACCCGCTCAGCAGAATGGACCACGTCCTCGGCAAACGGGTCTCGCGCCGTGCGCATTTTGGCCAGAGCGATGACATCGATGTCTGTAATCCCTAGTTCTTTGAGCACCTCGACGGCGACTCCAAGCTGTCCTTTCCCTCCATCGACGACTAGCAGGTCAGGGAGGTCTTTCTCTGCCAGCCCCCTGCGGTAGCGGCGGGTGAGTACTTCGTACATCATCGCGAAATCATCCGCTCCCTCCACGGTTTTGATGCGGAAACGACGATAGCGGCTTTTGTCCGGTTCCCCTTCGTCGAAGACCACCATCGAGCCGACCGCCACATTCCCTTGGATATTGGAAATATCGAAGCACTCGATCCGCTTCGGCACCGTGCGCAGGTGCAGCGTCCGGCGCAGCAGATCCAGGGTTTTTTCGCGCTGTGCGGCGCGCTGCCGTCTCTCCAGAAACCCCTGCCGGGCGTTTTCGTGCGCCAGGTGCACCAGCCGTACCTTGTCCCCCCGCTGTGGGCAGAGGAGCGTGACTTTCTTGCCTTTGCGCTCACTGAGGATCTCCGCCCGCACTGCCATATCCTCCAGAGCGACAGGCAGCAGCACCTCGTCTGGCACGAAGCGCGTCCCCTGATAAAATTGGGTCAACAGCTCGCCTAACATCTCTTCGTCGGGAAATTCGTTATCCTCCAGGCTGTACGCCTGGTTTCCGACTAATTTCCCACCGCGTACAAAGAGCACGTGCACCTCCACCTGTCCCCCTTCACGGTAGAGGCCGAAAATATCCTGGTCGTTGCCGAGCGGGAGCGCGACCTGTTGTTTTTCCACTGTCTGGGTGAGCGCGCGAATCTGATCTCGCAGGCGTGCCGCCTCCTCAAAGCGCAGGGCAGCCGCGGCATCGTGCATGCGGGCAGTCAGTTGCTCTATCAACTCGGTATTTTTGCCCTCGAGCAACAACAGGGCGCTCTTGAACTGTCGCTGATACTCTGCAGGATCGACCGGGAGGGCACAGGGGCCGAGGCAGCGCTTGATTTGGTACTCTAAACAGGGGCGAGTGCGGTTGTAAAAGACTGTATCCGAGCAGGTGCGCAGAGGGCACACCTTGCGGATGAGCTCCAAGGTTTCTTGGATCGCCGTGCTGGAATGGAAAGGTCCGAGATATTTACTGCCGTCTTTGACGACCTGGCGGGTTAATAACAGGCGCGGCCAGGAGTCTTGCACGGTGGCTTTGATGTGCCAGTAGGTCTTGTCGTCCTTGAGGCGGATGTTATAGCGTGGCCAG
>JANWXO010000390.1 GCA_025057295.1 Candidatus Binatia bacterium
AGAGTGGCGTCAGCCCGATCAGGGGATTTGGGAGGTACGGACCCCAGGACGGGTATTTACCTACTCGGCAGCCCTCTGCCAGGTTGCTCTCGATCGCGCCGCACGCCTCGCCCAGCGCTTTGGTCTGCCGGGAGATGTCGCCGGCTGGAAAGCGGCGGCTATGCAGATCACCCAGGCTATCCTTACGGAGGCTTGGGATCCGCAGAGAGCTTCCCTGACCGAGCACTTAGGTGGTGGGGGATTGGATGCCAGCCTGCTTTCCTTGCCGCTCCGGCGGGTCATTCCGGCAGATCATCCCCAGATGGTCGCCACGACTGCCGCTATCATGGAACGGCTCGGTGCGGGGAAGGGCCTCTTGTACCGCTACCTTCCTGACGAATCGCCGGATGGCCTGCCCGGTCACGAAGGGGCTTTTTTGCTCTGCAGTTTCTGGTTGGTGGATAATCTTGCCGGGCAAGGCCGACTCGATGAAGCCATAGCACTCTACGACTCGTTGTGTGCCCGCGCCAATCCTCTTGGGTTATTGCCAGAGCAGATCGATCCCAGCAGCGGTGCCTTCCTGGGAAACTACCCCCAGGCGTTCAGCCATGTGGGACTGATCTCGAGCGGGGTGAACCTTGCCCGCCTCCTGAAGAAAAAGGGCGTGTGACGCGAGAGGCCTGGGTGCATAGTCTTTCAGGCACACGAGGGACGCAAAGAGATGGAGTCGACTCCCACTCCCTGTACCGGCTCCTTGCTTGACAGCACCTTCGCGGTGATCCAGCATCGGTACACGGTCGGTCGTACAACCCCACAGCCATGAGGCAGACGTTTTGCTTCGACGAGAACGAAAAAGAGGGCGTATGGCGACAACGCGTTCTGATGCTGTCGAGCCGCTCCGCAGAGATGTCGGCAGAAGGATCCGTCGGTGTTCCATCCTCTGGGGCGGGCTGGTGTTGCTGCTGCCTTCAGGTGGGAAGCTCGAGCAGGACTTCTTCGCCGGGTTGGCAAAGCACCTGCCCGAGCAGCAAGCGAGTCACAAGAAAGCGTAGCAACGAGATACGAGGAGGTCAGATGGTCAGCGTGATGTGTGCGCAGTTGCCCGCGCCTGTGGGGGAGGTGCCAGGTCTTTGCCGACGATACCGGAAGAGACGATAAACGTGAACGCTTCTTCGACACTGTAGTCCACATCCACCACATCTTCGGGGGGGACGAGGACCAGAAACCCGGAGGTGGGATTCGGAGTAGTGGGGATGAACACAGCGAGGAGGGTATCCGAAGGGGCAAGATGCAGAGTATCGCGCCGTTCCGCCGCGACGAAGCCGATGACCCACAGACCGGGACGGGGATATTGGACCAGGACGACACGCCGAAAAGCACGGTCCGAGCCGTGGAAGGTCTCGACCATTTGCTTGGCTGCGCCGTATATGGTTTTGACCAGGGGGACGCGCAGGAGGAGGGTCTCGAAGGCTGTGATGAGGCGGCGCCCGAGGATGTTGGTGCCGACGAGACCGAGGAGGAACACCACTGTCAGTGAGAGGAGGAGATTGACCACAGGTCCCAGTGCCTCGATCCAGGGAGAGTATGTGGGTCCGAGCAGGCGGGACAGTGCAGGGACGAGGGGAGCGCCGGCGTTGGCGAAGAGGTTGAAGAGAAACGCGATGAGGAAATAGGTGACGACAAGAGGAAAGAGGATCAGCAGTCCGGTGAGACAGGTACGACGCAAGAAGTGTGGCTTCGCGGTGGTCGACATGGAGTCCCCCTGTGCAGCGAAGGCTGCGCTTACAAAAGGTATCCGAGCACAGCCTGCTGGTCAAAGAGTCGTTTCGTTCCACAGTTCATAGCCGATGGAGTACACGAGATCTCGAGCCTCGTTGTTGCAAAAGACATGCTGACCGCGATTTTGTCTGGTTTTGCGCTCTCGTTCGTGGCCCCGTGGCTGCAGCGGGTTGGGCGCGAGATGACAGGATGGATACTCGCCCTCGTGCCGCTCGGACTGTTTGCCTATTTTGTTGGCTTCCTCGCCCCTGTTGCAACTGGTGGTGTGTACACCAGTTCGGTCAGTTGGGTGCCGAGTCTGGGAGTCAATCTGTCGTTCTCGGTTGATGGGCTGAGTCTGCTGTTCGCGTTACTGATCTGCGGCATCGGTACGTTAGTCGTTCTCTATGCCGGGACCTATTTAGCTGAACATCCCCGACTGGGCAGGTTTTACACCTATATCTTGATCTTCTTGGCTTCGATGTTGGGACTGGTCTTGGCGGACAATCTCGTGGTGCTCTTCGTCTTTTGGGAGCTCACCAGCGTCAGTTCGTATCTGTTGATAGGTTTCGAACAGGAACGGGCCACGGCGCGG
>JANWXO010000391.1 GCA_025057295.1 Candidatus Binatia bacterium
ACGGCCACACCATTCCGCTTAGAGATTGTCGCTGCAGGCGACACCCCGGCCGGCTACTGGTATGCGGCGAACAACCTCTGCTTAGCAGAGCACGGCGGAACTCACATGGACGCGCCGATCCATTTCGCCAAAGGCAAACACACAGCGGATGAAGTCCCGCTGCAACACCTTATCGGGCCGGCGGTGGTCATCGACGTGCGCGCGCAGGCGGCGCGGGATCCTGATTATCGGCTGTCCGTCGCTGACATCGAAGCCTGGGAGCGACAACACGGCCGCATCCCTCGCGGAGCGATCGTGATCATGTGGAGCGGTTGGGGGGAACGCTGGCCCGACAAAAAACGCTATCTCGGCACGGACAAACCTGGGGATGTGGCGAATTTGCACTTCCCCGGGTTCTCGCGCGAGGCAGCCATCTTTCTCGTTTCTGAGCGCCAGATCGATGCGATCGGGGTAGACACCCCCAGTATCGATTACGGCCAGTCACAGGACTTTATCGTTCACCAGATTATCAACGGTGCCAACAAACCCGCGCTAGAGAATATCGCTTACGTCGAAAAGCTGCCGCCAGTGGGAGCAACGCTGATCGCATTGCCGATGAAAATCGCGAAGGGGTCAGGTGGACCGGTACGGATTATCGCGGTGTTACCGTAATCCCCCTCGCAAGCCATGAGGGGCAGATCCTGGCCCCACGCTGCAGACGACACCACCTGCACCACCACCCCACATCGACCGTTGAGGGCAGAGAGTGCCCTTACGGCATCGCCTCCAGCCGGGCCCGCAATTCATCCAGGCGACGCCGAATGTCGCGCATTTTCTCTGCCAGTGCTCGATGCTGCTGCTGTGTGCGCGCGAGGCGCACGCGAAACTCTGCCGTCCGTTCGGCACCAAACTCGCTCTCGTGTTGGTTAATGCTTCGTTCTATCTCCTCGATGCCTCGCCCCAAGCGAATCTCTTCAACCAGCCAGTAGCGGTATTCGGCTTCCAGATCTGCCAACATACGCACGAGAACGGCTTTCGGGGTCATGGAAAACCCTCCAGGCGTCTTTATAAAGCTCGCGTTACTTGACTCCTTGCCCATCTCGGCCAATAACATGCGCTACAGAGGAGCTCACCATATGACACCACCTCATGCACTCATGGCCGGTTACCGTATGCTCGACCTCTGCGATGAACGCGGTATGCTCTGCGGCAAGATCTTCGCCGATATGGGAGCAGAAGTCATCAAGGTCGAGCCACCCGGGGGAGACCCGGCCCGCACTCTGCCCCCTTTCTACCACGATGAAGTAGACAGAGAGAAGAGCCTGTTTTGGTTCGCCTACAATACGGGCAAGAAAAGCGTCACCTTGAATCTCGAGAGCGCCGATGGCCGAGCGGTCTTTTGCGATCTGGTGAAGATTTCGGACTTTGTGGTCGAGTCCTTTCCGGTCGGCTATCTCGACAGTCTCGGTCTCGGGTACGATACACTCTCGCGCCTCAATCCCCGTATTATCCTCACCTCGTTGACACCGTTTGGCGACACCGAGCCTGGCCGCAGCCAACAGGCCGATGACCTGATTCTTTGGGCGACGGGTGGCATGATGGCCATCATGGGGGACCGGGATCGACCTCCAGTCCGGATGAACCTGTTGCAAAGTTACTTCCACGCCAGCGCCGAAGCCGCTGTGGGCACCATGACTGCACATTACCCACGGGAACTGACCGGCGAAGGACAGCACGTGGTGGTCAATATGCAGGCCTGTATCGTGTGGACGCTGATGAACGAGCAGGCCTACCCTATCCTGCACGGGAATTCGGTGCAGCGAAACGGCGTGTTCGTCGGATCCGAGGGGATGCGACAGCGCACCGTCTTCCCCTGCAAAGATGGCTATATCACCCTGCTGCTGGCCGGTGGCCCCCTGGCCTTTTCCCTTCGCGCTCTCATCAAGTGGATGGATGAAAAAGGGATGGCACCTCAGTGGATGGTCGAGAAGGACTGGAGCATGTGGGGACCGGCAACGTTCATGAATGCCCGAGGGGAAGAAGTGCAAAAAGAGATCGACGCCATCGAAACAGCAGTCACCGATTTTCTGATGACGATGACCAAAGCGGAGATCTATGCCGAAGCCCTCAAGCGTCGGATCTTGCTCGCCCCGGTGTCCACGGTGGCCGATATCGCCGCCAGCGAACAACTTGCGGCGCGCAACTTCTTCGTGCCCATTAGGCACGAAGATCTGGGCGAAACGATCCTCTACCCTGGTCCCTTCGCCAAACTCAGCGTCACCCCGCTGCGCGTCGCCGGGCGTGCCCCCCATCTCGGGGAGCATAATCAGGAGGTGTACGGGCAACTGCTT
>JANWXO010000392.1 GCA_025057295.1 Candidatus Binatia bacterium
CGACTAATCCTGTCACGCACGCAGCCGAGGTGGCAGTGAAGAGAGCGTCGAGCCAGCCGAGCGTCGGTCCGGTGGAGGCGAGAGGTAGCTTGAGGAGAACAGTGCCAATCCCGATCATGACCAGCAGCGCGCTGGCCAGCAGGGCCGGCGGAGGCACCCGGCGGCGGGGGTATGGCGAAGACGATGTGAATGGGGGAGGTGTCACCGCGATACGTTGTGTGGATTGCACTTCGATCTCCTCAGAGCTCTCTTCCGGCGTTGATCGCACCCAGGGAGAGCGCACCAGGGGGTGGTTACCCCACGGGGTGTCCAGCCGTCGGGGTGGGAAGGCTGGTCCAGGCGGGGGAGTCGCCACCGCGCTGGAGGCGGAAGAGCGCCAGTGAGCGGGCCTCAAGTTCGTATGCTTCCCCGCCGCGCAGCAACCGATGGCGCCGCCGCCCACTCGCGGTGCGTGTATCGAGGAGCAGCTCCCAGCGGACACTGGCCCGGTGGGCAGGCAAAACGAACGAGAGCGGCTCGTAGTGGGCATTGAGGAGGATTAATAAGGTGTCATCCACAATCCGGTTGCCACGGGTGTCAACCTCCTCGATAGCGTCACCCGCTAAGCGCAGCCCTAGGCAGCGGGCGTGAGGATTGTTCCAATCTTCATCGCTCATCTCTTTTCCGTCGGGGCGGAACCAGGAGAGGTCTTTGACCTCAGAGCCGCGAATGCGGCGCCCCTGGAAAAATTTGCGCCGCCGCAGCACGGGGTGCTCATGCCGCAGGCGGATGAGCAAGCGCGTGAACTCCAGCAGCTCGCGGCGCGCCCGGTCGAGGTTCCAATCGACCCAGGAGATGTCGTTGTCCTGGCAATAGGCGTTGTTGTTCCCCCGCTGCGTGCGTCCGATCTCGTCCCCGGCAAGCAGCATCGGGACTCCCTGAGACAGGAAGAGAGTGGCGAGAAAGTTACGCTGTTGACGGGCCCGGAGGGCGACGATATGCGGGTCATCGGTCGGTCCTTCTACCCCACAGTTCCAGCTCAGGTTGTTATTGTGACCATCCTGGTTGTTTTCCCCGTTGGCCTCGTTGTGCTTCTCGTTGTAGCTCACCAAGTCGGCGAGAGTGAAACCGTCGTGCGAGGTGACGAAGTTGATGCTGGCGTACGGCCGCCGCCCGCTGCGCTCGTAGAGGTCGCTGCTGCCGGTGAGGCGGTAGGCGAGCTGACCCACGAGACCGCCATCGCCTTTCCAGAACCGGCGTACCGTGTCACGGTACTCCCCGTTCCATTCCGCCCACAGGACAGGGAAGTTGCCCACCTGATACCCGCCCTCGCCTAAATCCCACGGCTCAGCGATCAGTTTCACCTGTGAGAGGATAGGGTCTTGGTGAATGATATCGAAGAACGCCCCCAGCCGATCGACAGCATGGAGCTCGCGCGCGAGTGCTGCCGCCAGGTCGAAACGGAAGCCGTCGACATGCATCTCCAACACCCAATAGCGTAGGCTGTCCATGATCAGCTGCAGGGTACGGGGATGGGTCATGTTGAGCGTATTGCCGCAGCCTGTGTAGTCCATGTAGTAACGGCGATTCTCTGGGACGAGGCGATAATAGGACGCGTTGTCGATCCCGCGAAAACAGAGCGTCGGACCGAGATGGTTTCCCTCGGCAGTGTGGTTGTAGACGACATCCAAGATCACCTCGATCCCTTCGCTGTGGAGCGTCTTGACCATGGTTTTAAACTCTGTCACCTGCTGGCCGAGGACGCCGCTGCTCGAATAGCGCGCGTCCGGTGCGAAGAAACCGATCGAATTATACCCCCAGTAGTTTGTCAGGCCACGGTCCACGAGATGTTTGTCGGCGACGAATTGGTGAACGGGCATGAGTTCCACGGCGGTGATCCCGAGCGAGTGCAGGTGGTCGATCACCTCGGGGCAGGTGAGGCCAGCATAGGTGCCCCGCAGTTGCTGTGGGACCTCTGGGTGGCGGGCGGTGAAGCCTTTGACGTGCACCTCGTAAATCAGCGTCTTGTGCCAGGGGGTACGCGGAAACGTGTCGTTCCCCCAGCTAAAGGCGGGGTCGACCACGACGCATTTCGGCAGGCCGCTTGCACTATCACGCTCATCCCGAGAGAGATCGGCGTCTGGGTGACCGACCGTATACCCGAAGAGTGCGTCACTCCAGCGCACGGTGCCAGCGATGGCTTTGGCGTAGGGGTCTAATAAGAGCTTGGCAGGATTAAAACGGTGCCCCTCTTGCGGGGAGTACGATCCATGCACCCGGTACCCGTACCGCTGTCCCGGACGCACCTCTGGCAAATAGACGTGCCAGACTTGGTCTGTCTGTTCCG
>JANWXO010000393.1 GCA_025057295.1 Candidatus Binatia bacterium
GCAGCTCCCGGTATAACGCATAGGCTACCCTGGCGTTGGCAATCGCGACCCGTCCGACGAGACGTTTCAGTTTCTCCCGTCGCGCAGGATCGCGCGTCGCATCGAGGGCCTGGCTCAATTTTTCGTCGATCAGCGAATCGACCCGACTGACGAAAAAGCTGGCGACACTGGCCACCCGACTGACATCCCCGCCGTTGGCCGCCAGCCGCTCCAGTCCTTCCATGTAGGCCTGCGCCACCCTTTCGTACACCTCGACCGCGAACAGCAAGGTCACGTTGATATTGATCCCCTCGCTAATGAGCTGGGCGACAGCGGGAATCCCTGCGGGCGTCGCCGGCACTTTGATCATGACGTTGTCGCGCCCGATCATGCGGTGGAGGCGACGCGCCTCCTCGATCGTCCCCTGGGTGTCATAGGCGAGGTGCGGCGACACCTCGAAGCTGACATAGCCGTCCCGCCGTTTCGTGCGGAGGTAGACCGGGTGGAGCACATCGGCGGCGAGCTGGATGTCCTGAATGGCGAGGCGCTCGTAAATGTCCTGCGCAGTCCCCACACCCTGCTCGACCAACGCCCGCATAGCCTGGTCGTAATCGACGCTGCCGGCGAGAGCCTTCTCGAAGATGGCCGGATTCGAGGTGACCCCCAGGAGCCCATCGTGCTCCACCATCGCCTGTAATTCACCGGAAGTGATGAGGCTGCGCCGGATGTTGTCGTACCACACGCTCTGTCCGAATTTCTGCAGCGCGACGAGTGGATTCTCCATAGGGTCCCTCCTTCATCAGGGCTCGCAGCGGAAATGGATCAGATGGGGCGTCTCCTCGCTGAACGCACGCCCTAAACTGATCACCCCGGTCCCCTGCAATGTCATCTCCTCCCGGCGGAGCGTGGTGACCTTGCCGTCCGCCGTGCGGACGAAGGTGCCGTTCGTGCTCTGATCGAGCAAGACAAATTTGTGGCGACGATACTCGATGCGCGCGTGCAGGCGCGAGGTATATTCATCTTGAATGACGAGATCGTTCTGCTGACCACGCCCGAGCGTCACGGATGGGCGCGCAGCGTGGAGTTCAACCTCCCGGTCCCCCACTCGCAGCCAGAGCCGCGCCTGAACCGATGGCGGTGGAGAGACCGGGCTCGCTTCCATACGGGTGAGGTCATCCTCGCGCCAGATGACCTCGTAAATGTCGAGTTCCTCCTGTTTGCCTTTGACCGGGGCGCGGTCGATGCAGCGGGTGGCGCTGCGCAACGCCGCTGGCAGAGCAGCCACCGTCTGTGCGGTCGTGATGATCTGATTGGCTTTGGCCAACCCGACCATACGGGCGGCCACGTTCACCGCATCGCCGAACACATCTCCTTCTTCCACGAGCACGGGGCCGTAGTGCAGGCCGACACGAATCGCCAACGACGCCTGCCCGTGAGCGGCTTGCGCCGTCACCGCTTCCTGCATGGCACAGGCCGCCTGGACAGCGGCCGTGGCGGTCGGGAAGGTACTCATCACCTCATCGCCGATGGTCTTGACCACCGTCCCTTGATGACGGTGCACCTCGGCGGTGAGGAGGGCCAGACATTCTGCCACCCGTTGTCGGGCTTGGGCATCCCCGAGCGTCTCGTACAAGCGTGTGCTCCCACTGATATCGGCAAACAGGATGGCGAGAGAGCGCGCGGTCTGTGGCATGGTTTCCTATCATAGCTGGACTGCCAAAACACGCTAGGGGTCTCGCAGCTTTTTCTCTGCTCGAACACAAGGGGGGGGGACAGATTTCCGCCCCGCAGTCAGTCGAGCTGCTGTTTCGCTCGCTCTACCGCCTCTTCCACCAGTGCACGGTACTCGGCCAGTTTTTCTTGCGTGGAGGCCTCGAACCGTAACACCAGAATGGGTTGTGTGTTGGAGGCGCGCACCAGCCCCCAGCCGTGCGGGAAGTGCACCCGCACGCCATCGATATCGATGATCTCATAGCGGGAACGGAAGTAATCACGGACTTTAGCAGCAATACGAAATTTCTGTTCGTCCGGGCACTCGACGCGAATTTCCGGGGTGGCGTACGAAGCAGGGAGGTCCGCGAGGAGTTCGGGCAGCTCCTTGCCCGTCTGTGCGAGAATGTCGAGTATCCGGCAGGAGGCATAAATGGCATCGTCGTAGCCATAGTAGCGATCGGCAAAGAACATATGCCCGCTCATTTCACCACCGAGCAGGGCGCCGGTCTCGCGCATCTTGGCCTTGAGCAAGGAATGACCGGCCTTCCACATGATCGGCTTGCCCCCCCTGCGGGCGATATCATCGAACAAGCGTTGCGAGCACTTGACCTCCGACACGATCACCGCCCCCG
>JANWXO010000394.1 GCA_025057295.1 Candidatus Binatia bacterium
GTTGCGACCGACATTCAGGTTATGGACCACTTCGTACTGCACCACACCTTCCGGATCGATAAGAAAGAGTCCGCGTAACGCAATACCTTCCTGTTTGATCAGCACTCCATAGCTGCGGCAGACCTGCAGTGTCAGGTCGGAAGCCAGAGGGTAGCGCAGTGTACCGCCGAGACCGTTCTGCGCGCGCGGGGTAGTGATCCACGCGCGGTGGGTAAACGGACTGTCCCTGCTGACCCCGACGATAGCAGCGTTGAGGACGGTGAATTCGCTGAACCGTTCGTGGAAGGCGATGACCTCAGTCGGGCATACAAAGGTAAAGTCGAGCGGGTAAAAGAACAGCACGAGCCAACGACCTCGGTAGTCCCCTAGCCGCACTGGTTCTGCCAGCGTGGCAAGGTTTTTGGTACTTGGCAGCGCAAAATCGGGTGCAGAAAGACCAACTAAGGACATAGAAAAACCTCCTCTCTCGGTATGGGTGGGGAATCCAGTGCAGACTCAATTGCGGCCGGGGGGTGTGAGCTGCTGTTGCCGCACCCTGGCCCAGCGGGTGGCTTCCTCGCGCCAGCGGACAGCACGGGAAAAGTATTCCTTGGCAACACCTGGACGGGTACGGAGTTCGCGGCGCATCGCTAACAGCAGGTATTGCAGGGCGATGGCAATGGCCGTGTGACAGTGCGGTGCCCGATGGTGTTGCTCTTCCAGCCAGACGGTAGCCTCGAGAATCACCTCCAGAGGGCACTGAGCCGTTTGTTGGCATAGTTCCCAGGCTTTGCGCACGAAAGGATCGCGGAACATCTCTTTAACCTCCAATGGGTACAGTTTCTGCGAACAGGGGGCCCCTGGGCGGGAAAGGAGGGAAACGCCCAGGGGTGGGTGTAGAGGTCGGAGGGGAGGCTTCTACACCCGTGGCTTGTCTACGAACGAGATACGCTGCCGGGTAACGAGCCCGCAAGGAAATCCTCCTTTTGGGCTCTGAGCTGTGCTGCCGCTGGCCTCTGAGGGAGTTATTTGAAAATGATTTTCAATTTCAATTACAAGTTATTCCTTCTTGCAGATCTTGTCAAGAGGGGGCAGGTGCAGGTCAAGGAGGATCTACACCGTCCAGGGTTGGTCGTGTGGATTCTTGTCTCGCCACAGTTTAGGTGGACAGTGACGGCGGGAGCACCAGCCGTCTCACCGCTGCACTCAGCTGATCGATGATGATCACGACGCTGAGGGTCACCAGTAGAGAGGTCGTCAGTTGTTGATACTGCAGGAGTTGCACATACCCCAGCATGTAAAACCCGATCCCGCCCGCACCGACGAACCCCATGATAGTGGAGGCGCGCACGTTGTATTCGAAAACGAACAGTAACTGACTGAGCATGTGGTTCGCTGCCTCCGGTGCCAGTGCAAAGCGTACCAGTTGCAACCGGCTGCAGCCTACGCTGCTCACCGCCTCCAACACCTCAGGGTCCACTCCGTCAAAGATCTCGTAAAATACCTTGCCGAGATGACCCAGCGTGTAACAGGCGGTCGCGCATGTGCCGGCCAGAGGTCCGAGACCGAACACGACCACGAACACCAAAGCCCACAGCAGCGCCGGAATGGTCCGGATCACGACCAATAACATCCGCGTCGGTACTGTGACCGCAGGACCAAACAGAGAGTGAGTAGCCAGCAACGCGGCGGGCAGTGCGAAGCAGCAACCGAGGAGGGTACCTACGTAAGCGATTTGGAGGGTTTCCCACATGGCCCTGAGCAATACGGGCAGGGTGCGCAGATCAGGCGGGAAGAGCGTGCGGACGAACGTCGCTGCATTGACAGCCCCGCGGGCCAGCCGTCCCGGATCGAGGAGACCTATCCCGACAAACATCGCCGCGGTGACGCTGACAAACAACCCAGCGACGATTCCCTGGCGCCAATGCGTCTTCCTGCCTGTCATCCTGCTCCCATGAGCCGCGTAGCCGCGGCGAGTGTCACTGTACGGGCCGGACCGTCGTAGGCTTTCTCGCCTTGGCGGAGGAAGACCGCATGCTCGCCGTACTCCGCGACGACTTCGACTTCGTGCGACGTGATGACAAAGGTGACACCTGCGCGTGCAGCCCGTCGGACCAAGGTCATGATGTCACCAGTGGTGACTGGATCGAGATGCGACACGAATTCGTCGGCCAGCACCAATTGGGGATGTTGCATGAAGGCACGGGCGATTGCCACGCGCTGTTGTTCCCCGCCACTGAGACTGTGTACCTTTTCGTCGGCTTTGTGCCGGAGACCGAGTTGCTCTAGAAGATCAGCTGCTTCGTGTATGTCCTCTGGCGCGAAAGCTTTG
>JANWXO010000395.1 GCA_025057295.1 Candidatus Binatia bacterium
TGGGCGACCGCTCCAGCACACAGCTTCCCACCCCAAGCGATGCCGAGCACGCCGACCCCGCCTTCGTCGTGCTCCCCTGGTACTGGGTGCCTGAGAGTGCGGTTCAAGAAAGGATTTCCGGCCGCACATCTGGCTGCAGCTGCACTTTGGCTTACCGCTTTTCCACGAGTCCCACCAATGAGCGCACCCTTGTTAGCGCAATCATTCCGCCAGTAGCTGCGAACCACATTTTGCCTCTCATGCTTTTCGGCTCCGCATCTCAAGCGATAGCGCTCGTTGCCTCAAACCTTAACTCGATTTGCCTCGATTACGTCGCCCGCAACAAAATGGGACGGCAAGGCATGGACATTTTCGTAGTGAAGCAGCTCCCCGTCCTCCCGCCCACCGCGTACACGGCGGCGGACCTGCACTTCATCGTCCCGCGGGTGTTGGAGCTGGTCTATACAGCCTGGGACATCAAACCCTTTGCCGATGACGTCTGGCGGGAGGCAGACCCCGCGCTGCGGGCGGCGATCCAGGCGCAGTGGGAGGCCAACGTCAGCGCCACCGCCAACGCGCCGACCGAGCCTCCCGACTGGGCGGCGACTGCGCCGGAGGGCATTCCACTGCCGCCCTTCCGCTGGGATGCCGAGCGCCGCGCCCTTCTGCGGGCAGAGCTGGACGCCTACTACGCCCGGCTCTACGGGCTTTCGCGCAAGCAACTCCGCTACATCCTGGACCCAGCAGACTTAACCGCACGCGAGCTGGAGGACATCCTGGACCCGTACGAGGAGGTCGCCGATCCACTCGAGCCAGCGGGCTACGCTGAGCGCTGCCAGAAGAGCACCTTCCCCGGCGAGACCTTCCGCGTGCTGAAAGAAAAGGAGCTGCGGCAGTGGGGCGAATACCGCACGCGGCGGTTGGTGCTGGAGGCGTGGGAGCGGTTTGGGAGTGGCAAGTTAATGAATGGCGAATAGCGAATGGAGGGTGGTGAGTGGTGGATTGGCGATCACACGATATGTCAACACCGATGTCGAACATTCCGAAGCGACTGTGGAAAGACCCCATCATTCAGGTCACCCGCGGCTCATGCCCTGAGAAGAATGAGCAAGAAATTCGGTTGAAGGGGTGGCAGGGTATCTGGCCAGCCAGGGAGTGAACCTATGACCACGATCTTTCACCTGCACAGTGCAGCCTTACAGGACTACCGGGACTTCGTCCGTTCGTTCATTCTCATTGCCGACGAGCGGGCGCGGGCCTTTGTGGACCAGAGCCTCGGCGAGGAAGGTCACCTCTGGCCCGAGCCCCTGGTGCAACTGAGTCCCGCCTATGCCTCGGGCGCGACCGTGGACGAATTGGTCCGCGCAGGACTGATCGCTATGGAGACCGCCCGAATTTTCCGCCAAGCCGACGGAAAGCCCTTTCGTCTCTACCGCCATCAGGAAGAGGCGATCCGCAAAGCGCTCGGCCAGGAGAGCTTTGTCGTCACCAGCGGCACCGGCTCCGGCAAGAGTCTGTGTTATTTCCTTCCCATCGTAGAGAGCCTCATCCGCCACCCAGACACCGGCGAGCGGGTCGCCGCGCTGGTGGTGTACCCGATGAACGCGCTGGTGAACTCGCAGTTTCAGGCGTTGACCGCCCTCAAGGAACGGTACGAACAGCGCAGGGGTACACCCTTTCCGGTGACCTTCGCCAAGTACACCGGCGAGACCAAAGAGGAAGAGCGCGAGGAGATGCGGCGGCGCCCACCGCAGATTCTCCTCACTAACTACGTGATGGCCGAGCTGCTGCTGGTGCGGCCCGAGGATCAACGCTTCCTCGATCGCGTCGGGGGCGGGCTGCGGTTTTTGGTCTTCGACGAGCTGCACACCTACCGTGGCCGGCAGGGGGCGGACGTGGCGATGCTGGTGCGCCGGCTCAAGGAGCGCTGTGCTGCACCCGACCTCGTGCACATCGGCACCAGCGCCACCATGATCGCGCGCCGGGACGCAACGGCGCAGGAACGGCGGCAGAGTGTGGCGGACTTTGCCTCTCGCTTCTTCGGTCACCCACTCGGACCCGACCAGGTAATCGAGGAGACGCTGGTACCGTTCACCGAAGGGGGACCCCCCTCGCCAGAGGAGTTGCGAAAGGCGATGCTGCAGCCTCTTCCGGAAGATCCCCTTGGCCTCCGCCGACACCCGCTGGTGCGGTATCTCGAGTACGAGCTGGGAGTCGAGCCGGAGGCAGACGGTCGCCTCAAACGCCGCGTCCCGAGGCCGCTCTCGGAGGTGGCCCGGCATCTGTCCGCGGTGACGGGGACGGAGCTGGAGCT
>JANWXO010000396.1 GCA_025057295.1 Candidatus Binatia bacterium
AGCGACTGATTCCATCTTGTACGCAGACCTTCAGTAAGGGTCCCACCCAGTTCGTTCAAGGAGTCGCCCCTCTGTTCCTAGTGCGCGGCCAGGGAAGCCGGGTATGGGACGTGGACGGCAACGAATACATCGACTACCCTATGGCTCTGGGGCCGATCATTCTCGGGCATAACTACCCGGCTGTCACCCAAGCGGTCCAGCAGCAATTGCATCACGGTACGACCTTCTCCTTACCCCATCCGTTAGAAGTGGAAGTTGCCGAGTTGCTCGTCGCCACCATCCCCTGTGCAGAGATGGTCCGCTTCGGCAAAAACGGTTCAGACGCCACATCCGGAGCGGTAAGAGTTGCACGGGCTTACACAGGCCGTGATCTTATCGCCTGCTGCGGATACCACGGATGGGCAGACTGGTATATCGGGACGACGACGCGCAATCAGGGGGTCCCGCTGGCTGTTCAAGCGCTTACCCTTTCCTTTCCCTATAACGACATCGACAGTCTGCGCGCCATCTTTGCGCAACATCCTGGTCAGGTGGCAGCGGTAATCATGGAGCCTGTGGGAGTAGAAGAGCCTGCCGACGGCTTCTTGCAACAGGTACGAGAGCTCACTGCACGTGAGGGCGCGCTATTGATCTTCGACGAAGTCGTCACCGGGTTTCGTCTCGCTCTCGGCGGAGCCCAGGAGTTGTTCGGGGTTCTCCCCGATCTGGCCTGCTTCGGCAAGGCCCTGGCAAATGGATACCCCCTTGCCGCCATCGTGGGACGGCGGGAGATCATGCAGCTTTTTGACCAAGTATTCTTCTCTTTCACCTTCGGCGGCGAGGCACTGTCTCTCGCAGCCGCCAAAGCGACGTTGACAGAAATGCAGCAGAAGAAGGTGATCGCTCACTTATGGGAACAGGGGCAGCGGCTCAAAGACGGTTATAACGTCCTGGCCAAGGAATACGGCCTCAGCCAATGGACTTCCTGCAGAGGCTTCCCGCCACGGACCGTGGTAGAGTTCCGGGATGCGAACGGCGTCGAGTCGGCGGTGCTCAAAAGTCTGTTCCAGCAGGAGTGTCTCAAGCGAGGGGTGTTGTTCTCGGCTGCACACAATCTCTGTTTCAGCCACACCCAGGCCGACATCGACTACACGTTACGCGTCTATCGCACCGCCCTGGAGATACTCGCCGACGCTATACACAAAGGAGATGCCGCTGCACGGCTCGAAGGCCCTCCCCTGCAACCAGTATTTCGCCGAGCACCATGAGGGGGTGACGAACATTGCAGCCTTTCAGATTGGCTTCTAGGATCACGGCGTCGACGCAGGCCAGGCCCCCCGAGTACCGGACACCGAATCGATGCATCGGGCCCAGCTAATTTTTCGTGCCGATGCGAGCACGCGCATCGGCACAGGTCACGTCATGCGCTGTCTTGCACTGGCACAAGCCTGGCAGGACACTGGCGGACAAGCGGTTTTCGTTGTTGCGCCAGCGGCAGCCGCGTTGGTAGCCCGCTTACGCTCCGCCGGCGTAGAGGTCGTACCCCTCGAGGCCCAGCCTGGAAGCGAAACGGACGCGGCATATACCGCCAATCTGGCACGGCACCTGCGGGCATCCTGGGTGGTCGTGGACGGGTACCATTTTTGTCTCGACTACCGACGGAGACTGAAAGAAGCGGGGCTTCAACTCCTGCTCATCGACGATCATGGTTCCCCGCCGCACGGGTACGCAGACGTTATCGTCAATCAAAACCCCTATGCGCACGAAGGACTGTATCGCGACTACTCCTCTCATACGCGGCTGTTGCTGGGCGCCCGTTACGCCCTGTTGCGGCGAGAGTTTGCGCTGTGGCAGGGGTGGCCACGCCACATCCCGACGGTCGCCCGCAAGGTCCTCGTGACGTTGGGCGGCAGTGACCCGGATAACGTTACCAAGACCATCCTTCAGGCTCTGCAGCGGGTCGCGATCAGCAAGCTGGAAGCGATTGCTGTAGTCGGCAGCAACAACCCCCATGAGCGCAGCCTGCGCGCTGCCCTCCAGGGCGCGCCATGTCCCATCCGTCTGCGCCATCACGTCACCGATATGCCTGCTCTGATGGCCTGGGCCGACATGGCGATCTCTGCCGCCGGCTGCACGAGCTGGGAGCTGGCTTTTATGGGCGTTCCCGCTCTTGTGGTCACGCTCGCCACGAATCAAGAACCGATTGCAGATTGGCTGCGCACCACCGGGCTTGCCTGGGTTCTGGGTCGGCCTCAGCAGTGGTCCGCTGACGATGTCGCACGGGCAGTAACTCGGCT
>JANWXO010000397.1 GCA_025057295.1 Candidatus Binatia bacterium
TTCCCTCGACGAGGTGCCAGCGACACATGGCCAGGACTTCGGCTGGGCTTCCCTTCACCGCCACCAGAAACGGAGCAGCTAGCGTGCCGGCTCCCGCAGAGATGCTCCGGTGCAGGGTCCGGACGAAGTTGCGGTTCTCGGCGCGTAAATCGACCCTCACGGTCGGGAACTGCTCGCGCAGTTGCAGGACATCCACGCCGGCCTGAATCGCCGCATGAATGAGGGCGTTCTCGGTCGGCGAACCGCGCAGCACGTACTGATCACCCTGACGCGCGATTTCGGTTTCGCTGCACAACACACAGATCTGCACCAGCCGAGCCAGTTCGGTACGGGCTGAGGGGTCGATTGGCGTCTCGCCGACCACAAAGCGACCCTCTGTAAGCCGGATGCGGTGCATGCCAGCATAGAGCGCAACGACCGACATGCGGTTCAGGGTGAGGGTGCCGGTTTTGTCCAGGCAGACGGTCTGCACGCAGCCGAGGGCCTCGACCGCATCGAGGCTGCGAATGAGCACCCGGTGCCTGCGCATCGTGCGCACCCCCAAAGCGAGCGTCGTCGTTGCCACTGTCGGGAGTCCTTCCGGCACCGCGGCGACGGCGAGAGCGATCGCGGCCTGCAACATCGGCAAAAACCCGTATCCTCGCAGGAGGCCGATGGCAAAGACCGCACCGCACACGGCGCTGCCGAGAAAGACCAGTTGGGTTCCCAGGTGGCGCAATTGACGCTCCATCGGTGTCTCAGGCGCGCGAGCTTCTCCGGCCAGGAGCTGGATCTGACCGATCTCGGTCTCTCGCCCGGTAGCGACCACCACGGCGAGACCTTGGCCGCCGGTGACGAGTGTGCCCCTGTAGACCATGTTCACCCTGTCGGCCAAAGGGAGCGTATCGCCCATAAGTGGTTCGGCGGTTTTGAGGACCGGAAGGCTCTCTCCTGTCAGGGAAGATTCATCGACGCTTAGATGCTGCGTTTCGATCAGGCGTGCATCCGCCGCCACGTAGCTGCCGGGCTTTAAGACCAGCAGATCGCCGACGACGACCGTGTCGGCACTGACCTCCACCGGCTGTCCTTCTCGCAGGACGAGGGCGGTCGGGCGCACCAGATTTTTCAACGACTGCAGGGTGCGCTCGGATTGGCTTTCGGTGATGTAGCCGATCGTCGCGTTGATCGCGACCACGCCGAGGATCACCAGCGCATCGACGAGCCCCCCGGTCAAGAGCGCCACACCGGCGGCAGCACCGAGCAGCGCAACTGGCAGTGAGTTGCACTGGTCGAGCAAAATGTCCCAGTCAGAGCGGACTGCGGTCTCCGGCAACACATTGGGTCCATACTGGCGGAGTCGTTCGGCAGCGGCTGCCTGGGACAGGCCCTCCGTCCTGGAGGTCTGCAGGGCAGCGAGGACAGCAGCCCCCTCATACAGGTGCCACGGTTGCCTGCCATGACCGTCGGGACGAGCAGTCACCGGCGTGGCAAGCTCTTTGCGGTAGACCGCTGCGTCTTTCTGGGGCACCAGACCCGAGGAAAATAGCCCATCGCCCCCTGCCGCGGGGTGAGGAGCTGTGGTGCTGTTACTGTTCTCGTGCGGCCCATTGCGACTGGAGAACTCGGCGAGCACGGTGGCGATCAGGGAGGCAACGGTTGCAGCGGAATTCGCTGGGCTAAAGGAAACCAAGATGTTCCCAGTCGCCGGATTTGCCGTAACCTGGTGAATCCCGGCATAGGAGGCGAGCCGCGCCTCGAGATAGTGCTTCAATGCTTCTGAGCGGTAGAGCCCGTCGACTTTGTAGCGGGCTCGTCCTGGCACTGCCGTGTGGATCGCCTGGACCACGGTGCCTCCCTGTCCGCTATGCCGTCTTGGGTCAGGTTGTCGTTGTCGAAGGGGGGGCGTCCTGTTGTTCAGAGGCGGCCGATGGTTGTATCGCACCCGCGACCTCTCGAACCCCACCGATAAAGCCTACCAGCATCTCCTTTACCGCTCGCACTGCTGTGTTTCCGATCGCGCCGGCGGCATCGATTGCGCCTTCTACCGCCGCCTGGGCCACGTCGCCGACATTGCCGCCAATTTCCTTGGCTGCCTCGATCACGCCGTGCACGGCGCGGCTGGCGACGACCGCCACGTCCGCCCCGATCTGGGCGGCTTCCGTGACCGCTCCCTTCACTGCCTGGTGCGCCACGGTGAGGACGTCACCTCCGACGTCGCTCACTCCCATAATGACCCCCTTTGCCACATTCTTGACCCCGATCGTGAGTCCTGCTCCGACTTCTTCCG
>JANWXO010000398.1 GCA_025057295.1 Candidatus Binatia bacterium
GTGACTCGGCACAGTCCGAGGCAGCGAAACCGAGCGAAGGAACTGCTGCCGTCTCCCCTGCCCCCCTCACCGTTCAGGTTGCGCAGCCGGTCTGGCGGCACGTCCAACGGACCGCTCGCGGCCAAGGCGCCTTGTTCGCAAAAGAGAGCGTGATCTTGTCCAACAAAATGGCCGGCTACGTCGGGGAGGTGTTTGTCGATTTCGGGGACAAGGTTAAAGCCGGTCAGGTGCTGGCGCAGATGGAGCGGGAAGAATTGGCGCTCCAGGTGGAGGTCGCGGAGAGCTCGCTCAAACAGGCACAGGCGACGTTTGTACGCGCCAAAGGGGAATACGAACGGGCGCAGCAACTCTTCACAGAACAGATCCTTCCCCCACAAAAACTCGATACCGCCGAGGCAGAATACAAGGTCGCAGAAGCAGCAGTCCGGTCTGCCGAAAAAGCGCTCGCCCTGGCACGCAAGCGCTTGCGAGACACCCTGCTGATCTCTCCGGTCGATGGGTTCGTACAACAACGCTTTGTCAACCCAGGTGAGTACCTGCCCGCCGCCTCGAAGATGCTGGAAGTTGTGGTGACTGACCCGCTGAAACTGCGGGTACCGGTGCCAGAGCGCTATGCCCGCATGGCGCGCATCGGGCTGCCTATGCACATCGAGGTGGATGCCTTGCCGGGAGAGGTGTTTACCGGGACCCTGACGCGCATTGCCGCCGGCGTCGATCACGCTACCCGCAGCCTGCTGGTCGAAGCCGAGATTCCCAACCCTGAGGGTAAATTGCGTCCCGGCTACTTTGCCCATGTCACTGGCGTCCTCGGGGAGGAGACAGCTCTCTTCATCCCGCGCAGCGGGGTGTCTCGCTTCGCCGGTGTCGACCGCGTATTCATCGTCAATGGAAACACCGTCATATCGCGCGAAGTGAAAGCTGGGCTGGAAGAGAGTGGGTGGATCGAGATCGTAGAGGGGCTCGCCCCTCATGAAACCGTTGCTATTTCCTCCCTGGATCGCCTGGCTGACGGGATGACCGTGCAAGTTCACCTTACGGAGGGCAAATGATTCTCGCTGATGTGTGTGTCCGCCGCCCGGTCTTCGCTACCATGCTGGTCGGCAGTCTGGTAGTGGCAGGGTGGTTTTCCTACAAAAGCCTCACTCTCGACCTCTTCCCCAAAGTCGACATGCCGGTGGTGACGGTAACCACAACGCTCCCCGGTGCCGGCCCGGAGGAGATGGAAGCTCAGGTCACCAAGCCGATCGAAGAAGCCATCAATACGGTGAGTGGTATCGACGAGCTGCGTTCAGTCACGCGCGAGGGGCTCTCGCAGATCATCGTGCAATTCAAGCTGGAAAAAGATCTGGGGATCGCTGCGCAGGAGGTGCGAGACAAGGTCGGCTCCGTGCTCGCGAAACTCCCCAAGGACGTGGACCCGCCGATCGTGGAAAAGTTCGACGTCGATGCAACACCGATCCTCACCTTGACGGTTTCGGGGTTTCACAGCCTGAAAGAGTTGACCGAGATCGCCGAAAATTACGTCAAAGAACCCCTCGAGTCGGTATCCGGGGTCGGCTCGATCGCCCTCATCGGCGGCCGCAAACGCGAGGTGCAGGTATTAATCGACCCGGAGCGTCTCAAGGCCTACGGCCTCTCGATGCGCGCGGTCGCACGGGCGTTGGAGAAGCAGAACGTGGAATTCCCCGGTGGCCGGATCACCCAGGAGAGCGGAGAAACGGTGATTCGCACGCTCGGGCGTGTCCGCTCGGTCAACGAGTTCGCCGATATTGTCGTCGCCACCCACAAAGGCGCACCCATCACGATCGCCGATATCGGACGGGTAGAAGACGGGGTAGAAGAGCCGCGCACGGTGTCTCGCTTCGACGGGAAGAACGCGGTCTCGTTGATCATTCGCAAACAGTCCGGCACCAACACGGTCGCCACTGTCGATGCCGTGCGGGCCCGTCTGGCCGAGATCCGCCAGCTCTTGCCACCCGGGGTCGAGGTCGTTGTCACCCGTGACCAGTCCGACTTTATCCGCGAATCCGTCCACGAGGTACAGAAACACCTCATCTGGGGGTCGATCTTCGCCAGCATCATCGTGTTCTTCTTTCTCGGCAACGTGCGGGCGACCCTTATCGCCGCCGTCTCTATCCCCGTCTCGATCATCTCCACCTACACGCTGCTCGCCGCAGCTGGGTATTCGCTGAACCGCATTACCCTGCTCGGACTCACCCTCGCGGTCGGTATCGTCATCGACGATGCCATCG
>JANWXO010000399.1 GCA_025057295.1 Candidatus Binatia bacterium
GTACGGCGATCAGATCGCCGAGTATACCGGTCTAGGCCGGCTGTGGATCGGGGTCGTGTTGATGGCCGGAGCGACCTCACTCCCAGAGGTGCTCACCACCGTCAGTGCAGCGCTGCTGCACGCTCCTGACCTCGCCGTGGGTAACCTGTTGGGTGCGGTGATGAGCAATATGCTCTCCCTCGGCATCATCGATCTCTTCCACCGCCAGCAGCGTGTGTGGCAACACGCGGCCTATGAACATACGCTGACCGCCGTTCTAGCGATGATACTCACGGGTTTGGTCGGGCTTTTTCTCGTGCTCCGAACAGGAGTAGCGCTCTGGGGAGTAGGACTCGATACCACAAGCCTGGCGATCGTCTATGTTTTAGGAATGCGCGTGGTGTACCGTCAGGAGTATGTGCGACACCGCCAGAAAGAGCGCGCACGTATCGTCGAAGAGGAAGCAGCTCCGACTCTGCCGCGCGCGCGTCACCTTCGGCGTGCCGTGGTGGGCTTCGCCGCCGCTGCTGTAGCTATCGTGGTGGCCGCTCCCTTTCTCGCTGGGGCGGCGAAGGAGATCGCTGCGGTGACCGGGATCGGCACCACTTTCGTTGGCACCTTGTTCATGGCGGTGACGACCTCCCTGCCGGAGCTGGTCACCTCGTTCGCCGCGGTGCGGCTTGGCGCCTTCGACCTCGCCGTGGGCAATCTCTTCGGGAGCAATGCCTTCAATATATGTGTGCTCTTCTTCACCGACATTGCCTACCGCGCCGGCCCGGTGCTGAGCCAGGTCAGCCACACTCACGTCGCCACGGCGTTTTTGGGCATCCTGCTGATCAACATCGGTCTCGCCGGCATTGTGTACCGGGCCGAGAAACGTTTCTTCCTGATCGAGCCGGACAGTTTCCTCATGGTCCTGGGCTATGGACTCGGCATGTGGGTGGTGTTTCGCTTGGGAGAATAACAGATGAACACCCTGCTCATCCGCGATCCACACGCTCTCCCGGTAGACCAGGTGGTGCAGCAGCTCGCCTCTGACATCGAGCGGGGCTTGACACCCGACGAAGCTGCACGTCGGCTGGCGTCCTCTGGTCCGAATGCCCTGCGGCCGAAGCGCCGCCGCGGTCCCGTGCTGCGCTTCCTGCTGCAATTTCACCATCCGCTCATCTACATCTTACTGGTCACCGCAGCCATCACAGGGATGCTGCAGGAATGGGTCGATAGTGGGGTCATTATAGGGGTCGTGGTGGTCAATGCGCTCATTGGGTTCGTCCAGGAAGCGCGCGCGGAACGGGCCATCGAGTCGTTGAAAGAGATGCTCGCGCCCTCGGCGCTGGTGCTGCGCGCCGCCACACGGACCGTCGTGCCGGCGGCAGACCTGGTGCCAGGCGATATCGTGTTTCTCCAGGCGGGCGACAAGGTGCCTGCGGATCTCCGCTTGTATCAGGTCAAGAATCTGCAGATCGACGAGGCGCCGCTGACAGGCGAGTCACTGCCGGTGCAGAAAACCACCGCTCCTCTGGCACCCGAGACCCCGGTTGCCGATCGGCACAACATGGCCTTCAGCGGCACCCTGGTGACCTTCGGACAAGGAGCCGGGGTAGTTGTCGCCACCGGCGAGGCCACCGAGATCGGCAAGATCGCCGGTGCGCTCGCAGAGGTCCAGGAAGTCCAGACTCCCCTCATGAAGCGGCTCGTCGCCTTCAGTAAAGGGCTGACAGTCGCCATCCTGCTCGCGGCCGGGCTGCTCTTTCTGTTGGGCGCCCTGCAGGGCCATCCCGTGATGGACATGTTCATGGCGGCGGTGGCATTGGCGGTCTCTGCCATCCCTGAGGGGTTGCCGGCGATCATGACCATTACCCTGGCGATCGGGGTGAAACGAATGGCTGCACGCAACGCGATTATCCGCAAGCTGCCCGCCGTCGAGACACTGGGCAGCACCACCGTCATCTGCTCGGACAAGACCGGCACCCTGACCCGGAACGAAATGACCGTCACCGCGATTGACTGCGTTGCAGGACGATTCCGCGTCAGCGGGGTCGGATATGCCCCGCTAGGTACGATAGAGAACGAACGCGGACAAGTGATCGATCCAAGAGAAATCCCTGCTTTGGCGGAGTTAGTGCGAGCGGGACTCCTCTGTAACGACGCAGCGCTCAAACATGACGCCGGAGAATGGAAGATCGAAGGGGATCCGACAGAAGGAGCCTTGCTGGTGTTAGCCGAGAAGGCAGGGTTGCAGGCAGAGCACGAAAAGCGCGTGCTGCC
>JANWXO010000039.1 GCA_025057295.1 Candidatus Binatia bacterium
TGAGCCCATCATACCCCGAATACGGTTCGTTGTAGCGGACCCGATACCCCTTCCCTGCGAGACGCTGCCCGATCTCGCGGGCCAGATCCTCGTAGCGGTCGAACAGTACCCCAACGTCAAAATCCCTCCTCGTGTTTCGGAGCACCGGGGTAAAACTGTGAATACTACACACGAGGGGGCTGCTGGTCTTCCGGCTGGCAAGGAGTTGATCGATAGCATTATGATAGGGCAAGTAGAACTGCTCGATGCGATGGTGCCGTTCTCGCTCAGAGATCGAGCGGTTGCCAGGAATTCTGCTTCCGTCGCTCTCAAGCACGATGAGATCATGCTCATGCAGGTCACGGTTGCAGTCAATCAACAGGCGAGAGTACCGTGTACAAACCGCCGGAGCATCAAAAGCGCGCACGAGCGACGTAACCACGACACGCGCCCCGATGTCCCATCCAATGTGCCGGCGAAGCTCGGTCTCGCTCAGCCCTAAGTTCCGGTACTCCTGCGGGATCACCCAGGAGGCGTGCTCACAGGTGAGTACCAACGGACAGGACCCCTGGGGGTTAAGAATCTCGTACGGAGGGATGGCCGTCATGAATTCTTCCTTTACTGAAGAGCCAGCAGCCTTGCAACCCGTGCAGATATAAAACCGCGTTGACAAAACCGGACAAGATCCGCTATGAACTAAAACGCTTTTTCCTTCTAGTGACGATCCCGCGGAGGAAACATGGTTCGACGCGAGAAAAGCAACTACACTATCCAAGCGGTTGCGCACGCCTTAGACGTACTCGAGCAATTTTCTGGCGATGGCGAGCTAGGCGTAACCGAGCTCAGCAAAAGACTCAAACTCCATAAAAACAACGTTTTTCGTATCTTGGCAACGTTAGAGTCGCGCGGATACATTGAACAGAACCGCTCTACCGAGAACTACCGTTTAGGGACGAAGTGCTTGCAACTGGGACAGATGTACATCCACCACATGGGCTTCTTGCAGCAGGCCCGACCGATCATGGTCGACGTGGTCAGATCCTGCCGCGAAAGTGCCTATGTTGCCGTCATGCGCAAAGGCAAAGTGGTCCCGCTCGACATGGTCGAAGCAGATCAACCGGTGCGGATTGTCTCCCATGTGGGGGAAAATCTCCCTTTGCACTGCACCGCCCCAGGGAAAGTCCATCTCGCTTTTGAACCCGCAGAAGAGATCCAGCGTTCCTTCCCGGAGTTTCTCGAACAGTATACCGAAAATACGATTACAGACCGTAACGTCCTCACAGAACAATTGCGGGCAGTCGCAAATGCGGGATATGCGATCGATAACGGGGAATATCTCATCGACGTGCGGACCGTTGCCGTCCCGATCAAGGACTACACCCGCACGGTGGTGGGAAGTTTAGCTGTCAGCGGTCCCTCCTACCGTATTCAGCCTGCGCGCCTCGAGCAAGAGATTGTGCCGCTGATCCTCAAGGCAGGACGAGAGCTCTCTAGTCGCTTAGGGTACAACGCATAAGGGTCGCGCACGAGAGCGCTTGACACCTCTCCCACGAAGCGATGAATTAGGGGCGGGATCGGGTTTCAGCCCTGCTACCACCCCTTAGGATGAACATTCACAAGAACCCTTCCTAACTCCACACAGAGGAGGAACAGCGGCGTGAAAATACTAGTCACAGTCAAACGGGTTCCAGACCCGGAGACTACCATCCGAGTCAAGCCCGACGGCTCAGGTATCGTCACGGACAATATCAAATACGTGATCAACCCCTTCGACGAAATTGCCATCGAGGAGGCGCTGCGCATCAAGGAAAAACAAGGCCAGGGGGAAGTAGTGCTCGTCAGCATCGGCGCGAAGGTGGCGTCTGAACAACTGCGGACTGGTTTAGCCATGGGGGCAGACCGGGCCATCCTCGTGCTGTGTGACCAAGAGCTGGATTCCCTTGGTGTCGCGCGTATTCTCGCAAAAATAGTCGAGAAAGAAGCTCCTGACCTGGTCCTTATGGGCAAACAGGCGATTGACGACGATGCCAATCAAGCCGGCCAGATGCTTGCTGCTCTCCTTAACTGGCCGCAGGCGACTTTTGCCTCCAAAGTCGAGTTCATGGATAACTATGTCCAGGTCGTGCGTGAGGTCGACGGGGGGCTCGAAACGGTCCGCTTTCCCTTACCTGGCATCATCACGACTGACCTCCGGTTAAACGAACCTCGCTATGCTTCCCTGCCGGGCATTATGAAGGCACGCAAGAAGGAGATCAGGGAGATTGCCGTTGCAGAGTTAGGGATCGATACTACTCCTCTCCTCACGGTGCATAAAATGGACCCGCCAGCGAAGAAGGCAGCGGGGAAGAAAGTCGAGTCTGTACAGGAACTGGTACACCTGCTGCATACCGAGGCAAAGGTGATTTGAGGAGAACAGGCTATGGGAAACATTCTTGTATTTGCTGAACACCAAAAGGGGAAATTTCCCAAGACGACTTTGGTCGCCCTGCAGGCTGGAAAAGAAGCCGCGCAAAAATTCGGCGGGAGCTGCTTGGCCGCAGTCCTTGGAGCGGAGATCGACGGTCTGGCCCAAGAAGCGGCGAAGTACGGCGTGGCGAAGGTCCTCGCCGTGAGTAACCCAGCTCTGGCTCACTACCTAGCCGACTCCTATGCTGCTGTCCTCTCGCAGCTTGTCACAGCCTACGACATTTCCCTCCTCCTTGCGACCTCGACCGCCGTTGGGAAAGACCTGCTGCCGCGTGTAGCGGCGCGTCTCGGCGTTGCCATGGCAAGTGACGTCGTTGCTATCAACACGGATGGCACCTTTAAGCGTCCGATGTACGCGGGCAACGTCATTGCGACGGTGTCGCTGACAGGCCCGATCAAGGTCATCTCCGTGCGCGGCACCGCCTTCGATGCCGCACAGCCTGACGGACAGGCTCCGATCGAGCGAGTCCGGGTCGAGCTCAAGGAGACGAAAATGGAATTCGTAGAGTTCAACGAGACGAAATCGGATCGCCCGACTCTGACCGAGGCACGCATCGTGGTATCAGGCGGACGCGGCCTAAAATCTGGGGAAAACTTTACCACCTACCTCGAACCGCTGGTCGATGCGTTGGGCGCGGCGATGGGTGCAAGCCGTGCAGCGGTGGATGCCGGTTTCGTGCCGAACGATTTGCAGGTCGGTCAGACAGGGAAAGTGGTGGCCCCAGAGCTGTATTTCGCCATTGGTATCTCGGGCGCGATTCAACACTTGGCTGGGATGAAAGACTCGAAGGTGATCGTGGCGATCAACAAAGATCCGGAAGCCCCCATCTTCAACGTTGCCGACTACGGCTTGGTCGCCGACCTTTTCAAGGCTGTCCCGGAGCTGACCGAAGAGATTAAGAAACTCAAGGGCGAATGAGTCGTTGCTGAGTCAGCCGTGAACCTCACTGCTTCGTCGGTCTACTGGGCTGTGTAGCCACCATCAATCACCAGTTCCGCGCCGGTGACGAAAGACGCCTCATCCGACGCCAGGTAGAGGACACCATAGGCCACCTCCTCTGGTTTGCCATCTCGACCCATAGGGGTGAGGCGCAGCACCATTTCCCTTCGCTCTGGCGCAAGGTTTGCTGTCATCGGCGTCTCGATTCGACCTGGATGGACAGAATTGACGCGGATGCCGTCTTTGGCGTACTGGATGGCCGCATGCTTGGTGAGTAACCGCACTGCGCCTTTACTCGCCTGGTAGGCGGGGATATTGGGCAGACCTATCATTCCTGCGATCGACGAGATGTTGATGATGGATCCCCCGCCTGCTCGCCGCATAGCCGGCACCGCATACTTCATGCCCAAAAAGACACCGGTTTGATTGACATTGATCACTTCGTGCCATGCCTCGAGGCTCGTCTCCTCGAGTGGCGCCATCCGCACGATACCGGCGTTGTTCACCAGAATATCGAGTTTGCCGTAGGTCTGCTCTGCAACTGCCACCGCCCGCTGCCAGTCAGCCTCCACCGTGACATCGAGGCGGACAAAGGTCGCGGCTCCCCCTTGCTGTACGATCTCTCTCGCGACCTGTTGCCCTTGCTCCTCCAAGATGTCCCCCAACACAACTCTGGCCCCTTCACGTGCGAATAGCCGTGCCTCGCACTCGCCCATGCCTCGTGCGGCTCCGGAAATGAGCGCTACTTTCCCAGCGAGTCGTCCTGCCATATGTGACCCCTCCCGCGCGTCCCGTATATACTCTGGGACAGGCAGAGACTCAAGCTTGTTGCCCTGCTGCCTGCACCCCCTCCACTTGTCAGAGAGATCCCCCTCGCTACAATCCCTCCAGAAAGGATCTCCCATGTCTGGATCGCTGATCATCGGGCCGACTTCTCACTACTTCTACTCGCAGCGCCTCAAGCTCCACTACGTGGACTGGGGTAACCACGACAAACCGCTCTTGGTGCTCATCCACGGCGGACGCGATCACTGCCGCAGCTGGGACTGGGTCGCCCGCGCCCTGCGCGACGACTACCATATCATCGCCCCCGATCTCCGCGGGCACGGGGATTCACAATGGGCGTGGGGCAGCGAGTACGCCATGATCGAGTACGTGGTCGATATCGCCCAGCTCTTGGCCCAACTGGACTCGTTTCCGGTGACCCTGATCGGCCACTCCCTCGGCGGCGGCATCGTCCTGCAGTATACCGGAGTGTATCCAGAACGGGTCAGTAAAGTTGTCGCCATCGAAGGACTGGGCCCCCCTCCCCATATGATCCAGCAACAGCCGCAGCACGCGCACGAGCGCATGCAGCTGTGGATCGCTCAGATGCGTCAGCTTGCTGGGCGGCTCCCACGCCGGTATAAAACCCTCGCTGAAGCAATCCGCCGTATGCGCGAAGCAAACCCCCGCCTTACCGAAGAGCAAGCCTACCACCTGACCTTATACGGCACTAACCGCAACGAGGACGGCACCTACAGCTGGAAGTTCGATAACTACGTGCGCGCGCAGTCCCCGTACCGTTTTAACGTCGATGACGCCTGGGAGATCTGGGGGCGCATTACGTGTCCAACCCTGCTGATCCGCGGTGGGGAGTCGTGGGCGTCGGACCCAGAGCAAGACGGGCGAGCGAAAGCGTTCCGTCACGCCACGGTCGTAACGATTCCCAAGGCTGGGCACTGGGTACACCACGACCAACTGGAGCATTTTCTTCGAGTCGTGCGGCAGTTCCTCAGCAGCGCAGGGTAGGCACTAAGAGGCCAGAATAATCGGGGACAGCACTTTTTCTTGCAGCCAGGTAGACAAATCGGCGAGACTGCGCGTGCTGATCTCGTGCCCCATGTCATACTCGCGATAGGTAATGGGGATACGGAGGTCGCGCAGCTTTTCGACTGACTGGCGGGCACGGCTGACGTCCACTAACTCGTCCCGACTGCCGTGCTGAATGAGAACTGGCAGTTGTTCGCTGGCAGGAACGTCGGGCAACTCTGCCAGCAGATCCTGGGGGAGCCACGAGCTGAGCACGGCCAACGCGGCAAACCGCGCTGGCTCTCCGAGCGCCACGCTATAGGCCATGACTCCACCCTGGCTAAACCCCAACACAGCGAGTTTCTTGCCGTCGATCGGGTAGCGCTGCAGGGCTTCGCGGAGAAAGGTACGGAGTTCCTCGCGCGCGGCCAAGACCGCGCGGAGGTCCATGACTCCCCCCATACTGATCGGGAACCACCCGGATCCCACTCCCATCCCCCCCCGCGGGACCTGCAGCGGACCTTGGGGACACAGCACGAGGAACCTGCCTCCGCAGAGATAGGGAGCCACCCCACGGAGGTCGAGCGCGTTCGCTCCCCAGCCGTGGAGCGCGAGGAGCGTCGGATGGGGGCCGGCCCCCTGAGGCTCAAAAACAGTATGGATGAGGTTCATGCGTCCTTCCCTCCTCAGCGTCTCTCCTCTGCTACCTGAAAAGCTGTACGGAAGCAAGGAAAGGATGGGAGGTGTGTTTCGCCTACTGTCTTCTCTCGATCCATCGCTTTACCCACGGAAGCAGTATGAAGGCAGGCCAGGCTAAAAAAAACGTAGCGGTAAAATAGGTCGCGTACCCCATACTCTGCGCTGCCCAGCCAGAGATCGCTCCGGAGATCGCCCGCGTCAGGCCGAACAGTGCACTCAGCAAGGCGTACTGTGTGGCAGCCCGAGCTTTGTCACAGCTGCTCATGAGAAAGGCGAGAAACGGCGCGGTGCCCAAGCCGCCGCAGAACGATTCGATCACCGACGCGCTGTACATCAGGAGATCGGAGGGCGGTAAGGCCGCCGCTGCTGCATAGACTAAATTTGACACAGCCTGTGCCATGCCGAGGATCCACAGGGCGTGAAACAGCCCCAACGTCTTGGTCAACCGGCCACCGAAGAGCGCACCCACGATCGTGCTCACGACGCCGATCGTGCCAGGAACAACGCCGATTTGCAGCGGCGTAAAGTTTCGATCCACCCAGAACGGGCGCACCATCGGCCCCAGCGTCATATCCCCAAGCTTGAACGTCAGGATAAAAAGCATGACATACAGCACCCCTGGGCGACGCCAGAAATCCAGCACGGGACCGACCACCGCGTGTTCGAGCGCCGCAGCCCAGCTTGCGCACGCAGGCCGTAGAGGAACGTCGCGTGGTGCCCGACTCGAGATGAGGGCTATGCTGGCGAGCGCGATCGCAGCCGTGGCAAACGCGGGGTGCCAGCCGATCAGGCCAGCAAGGGCGACGAAGACCCCACCCGCGCAAATCAGGGCGACGCGGTACGTGCTCACTCGGACCCCGTTGGCTGGACCCAGCTCTTCTTCATCGAGGAGCTCGATGGTATACGCATCGATGGCAATATCCTGGGTTGCCGAGCAGACCGCGAACAAGACGAGAAACACCCACAGGACACGATCCGTCGGATCATGGAGAAGCCAAAAGCAAAGATGGAGAGCGAGCAGCACCTGACACGTGACGATCCAGCTTCTCCGCCTCCCCCACAGGTCCACCGCCGGTGCCCAGAGAAACTTGAGCGTCCAAGGCAGACCGGCTAAACTCAGCAATCCGATGTCGACGAGGCTGACGCCGCGACTGCGGAAGTAAACTGGCAGCGCATCGAAGAGGAGGCCGAAAGGAAACCCTTCAGCGAAGTAGAGAACAGCGACCCACCTCAGTTTCGTGCGCGTAGAGAGCACCATCGCCAAAGGAGAATCTCTCTCTCAGTGTGGTCGTTAGCGGTGCCTGGTCACGCCGATCTTCGGGCAGAAGTGCCCAACCGGACAGGCACTACACCGAGGAGAAACAGGATGGCAAATCGTTTGCCCAAGGGCGACTAGCAGGTCGTTCAGCTCAATCCAATAGCGTTGAGGGAGTGTGGCACGCAAGGCCATCTCCGTCTCCTCCGGGGTCTTCGTCTGCACATACCCCCACCTGTTCGTGATGCGGTGCACATGCGTGTCTACGCAGATGCCAGGCTTGTGAAAGCCCTGCGTGATGACGAGGTTTGCGGTTTTGCGGCCGACCCCTTTCAGGGTAAGTAACTCATCGAGCTCGTTCGGCACCTGCCCTCCATAACGATCGAGTAACACTTGAGAGATCTCGTGGACTGTCCGTGCCTTGGTTTTATAAAAGCCCACGGGATAAATGGCACGTTCAATTTCCGCCGGCGTGAGAGCGACCATTTTTTCCGGGGTATCCGCCAAGGCAAACAGCCGCCGCGCCGCAGGACCGGTCGTCTCGTCCTTGGTGCGCAGGCTGAGAAGGCAGGAGATCAACACCAGATACGGATCACGGTGGAGCGAAGCCATCTGCGTCACTACGGGGGCATTCCACCCCGGTGCGGCTTGGCGCAGGATCTGCATGACCATCCCGATCGTACGACGAGTAATCCCCCTGCCTACATCCCTTCCCTCCCTTGCTGCGGACGCACCGTGACGATGCTGACGCGCAGCGGCAGATTGTCTTCCCGCTCGATTTGTTCTTCCCGTGCCCACAGCAAACCAGCCTCCCCAAGGTGGTGATAGAACTCCTCGGTACGAGTGCGCCGGGCATCGGCCAGCAGTGCGTACCCGTCAGGAGCCAAGTGACGCGCAAGAAACCCAGCCAAGAGCGGAAACGACAGCCGATCATAGAGGATTTCGGCGCCGAGGATGAGGGAGAAGCGTTGCTGCAGCGTATCACGCGTGAAGTCCAGCAGACGCGTCTCAAAGAGCGGACAGCGGTTCGCCTGGGCATTGAGCGCGGCAAAAGCCAAGGCCCCCGGTTCCTTGTCAGCGAACGTGACCCTCCCACCCTTCAAAGCGGCGACGACGCCAGTAAGACCCAGACCACAGCCGAGATCGAGGACGCTGAGGTCACGGCACTCGACCGCCGCGTCAAGATAGCGCGCAAGCACCAGCGCTCCGGTCCACATATGGGCCCAGTAGGGAGGCTCCGGAGCCTCGTCGCGGAGCAGCGCTTCGCGATCCACCCACCGCTCCAAGTCTTTCACCCGCAGAAGGGTAAGCTGGCGGCTGCCGATGGTCAGCTCGATCGGCTCAACCTCATATCCACACGGCATGGTGAAGGTCACGCGGTCTCCGTCTCACTCAAAAGCGCTCAAGCCAGTAATATCACGCCCGATCGTCAGTCGGTGGATATCCTCGGTCCCCTCATAGGTATTCACCGTCTCAAGATTCAGCAGGTGACGAATCACGGGGTAATCATCAGTAATCCCGTTGGCGCCCAGGATGTCGCGCGCCAGGCGAGCGATCTGTAGAGCAATAGCAACGTTGTTCATCTTTGCCATACTAACATGCTCGGGTCTCAGCTGTCCTCCATCTTTCAGTTTGCCAAGACGGAAAGACAGGAGCTGAGCCTTCGTGATCTCGGTGAGCATCCATACCAGTTTTGCCTGGACGAGTTGATAGCCAGCGATCGGACGGGAGAACATCACCCGGCTTTTCGCATACTCCAGGGCACACTCGTAACAGGCGATAGCCGCACCAATCGCACCCCACGCGATACCGTACCGAGCCTGGGTGAGACACATCAGCGCCGACTTAAGTCCCGTAGTCCCCGGCAAGAGATTCTCTTGAGGGATCCAGCAGTCCTCGAAGATCAGCTCCGAAGTCACCGAAGCACGGAAACTAAACTTCCCTTCGATCTCGCGCCGGAGGAATCCGTGCCGCTCCTTCTCGACCAGGAACCCGCGGATGGTGTCCCTCCCGTCTTCCTCGAGTTTCGCCCAGACAACAGCGACGTCCGCAATCGAGCCGTTCGTGATCCAGCGCTTCGTTCCGTTGAGGACATACCCACCTGCCGACTTCTTTGCGCGAGTGCGGAGGCCAGCAGGGTTCGACCCGAAGTCCGGCTCGGTCAGGCCAAAGCACCCGATCGCCTCGGCCCTGGCGAGGCGAGGCAACCAAAAGCCCTTCTGCTCTTCGGAGCCGAAAGTGTAGATAGGGTACATAACGAGAGAAGACTGGACACTGGCGAACGACCGCAACCCGCTGTCACCTCGTTCCAATTCCTGACTGACGAGCCCATACGCGATGTTGTTCATTCCCGCGCATCCATACCGCGCTGGTAAAGTCATACCGAGAAAGCCTAACTGGCCGAGGCGAGGAACAAGGTCTAATGGAAAGCTCCCCTCGCGAAAACATCGTTGCACGCGGGGGAGGAATTCTTCCTCCACGAAGCGGCGCGCCACGTCGCGCACCATACGCTCTTCCTCGGTCAACAGCTCCTCAAGTCGGTAGTAATCGACGCCGCTGTAAGTCATACAGAACCCCCTGCAGAAACAGTTAGAACCCCCGTGGCCTTCCCTCGCCGCGAGGATCGGAAACCCCTATGATCACGCCGGAGGTCGGGTCGACTGCAATTGCCTGGACGTTGCCGAACGGCGTACGCCCATCCTCACTCGCTTCGACGGCGGTCACGTTGTGTCCCATCCGACGGAGAGCAGCAAGGAGCCCCTCCGGTGGCGCTCCTCTGCGTACCTCGACCAATAGAGTATCAGGAAACCACTGGTGATGAATCCGGGGGGCGAACACCGCCTCGGGGAGCGACATGCGATAAGCCAGCACGTTCACCAGGATTTGCAGCGTAGCACTAATAATGCGCGATCCACCAGGACTTCCGGTGATGAGTACAACCTTGCCATCCTGGGTCACGATCGTTGGACTCATACTGCTCAGCGGAGTCTTCCCAGGAGCGATGGCGTTTGCCTCGGTGCTCCCTAACAGACCAAATGCGTTCGGGACATGCGGTTGAGCATTAAAGTCATCCATTTCGTTGTTGAGGAGCACCCCTGTCCCGGGAACCATGACCCCGCTGCCGAAGTAGAGGTTCACGGTCTGAGTTGTCGCTACCGCGTTGCCGTCTCTGTCCAGGACAGAGATATGGGTGGTGCTCGTCGCCTCGATTTTCCCCGGCGATTCCACGGGGAGCTTCTCGCTCGGTGTCACCTTGGCCGGGTTGATTTGGCGGCGCAGAGAAGCGGCATAGGTGAGCGAGGTGAGCATATCCACTGGCACGGGAACGAAGTCCGGGTCGCCGAGGTAACGAGCACGATCGCGGAAGCCCAGGCGCAGCGTTTCCGCAAGGAGGTGGATCGCCGTGGGGGTATGGAACCCGATCTTTGCAAGGGGAAAGCCAGAGAGCACGTTCAGCATCTGTATGAGGAGTACACCCCCGGAACTCGGGGGAGGCATACCGTGCACATGTGCACCGTAAAAGGTGCCGACTACAGGCTGCCGGTAGATCACCTGATAGCGCTCAAGATCTTCCTGTGAGATCAGTCCTCCCCTCGCTTGCATCTCCCGCACCAAAGCTTTGGCTACTCGCCCTCGATAAAAGGCCTCCTTTCCCTGGCTGGCGATTTCTCGCAAGGTCTCGGCGAGGTCCTTCTGTACGAGGCGCTCTCCCTGCCGGAGTGGCTGTCCCTCGCGGAAGTAAAGCGCCCGTGTCTCTGGGGAGCGGGCCAGAAGCTGCGCGCGGGAGGTGATCGCCTCGGCCAGTTCGGGGTAAACGACAAACCCTTCCTCCGCCAGGCGGATTGCCGGCATCATCACTTCTCTTAAAGGCAGAGTACCATACCTATTCTGGACCTCTACCAGACCGGCAACCAAACCGGGAACAGCAACCGCTAGTGGACCGTCTCGACTGAGTTCCGGGACGGCTTTGCCGTCACGCACGAACATATCGCGAGTGGCTTTGAGAGGAGCACGCTCGCGAAAGTCGACCGCGAGCGTGTCCTTTTCCTTGGCACGATAGAAAAGAAAGAAGCCGCCACCGCCAATTCCTGTAGATTGAGGCCGAAGGACACTAATGGCGAAGGACGCGGCCACCGCTGCATCGACAGCGTTCCCCCCCCTGCGGAGCATGGCAATCCCCGCCTCGCTCGCCTGCTCGCCTGCGGTCACAACCATGCCATACTTGCCAGTGGCGACGAACGGACCATAGCTGTCCGCGTCAGGAAGCTGGACCGGATGCGCAAGAGCAGGCGCGCAGGGAACCGTCCAGAAAAAAAGGAGGAAAAGAGAGCAGAGGGAGAAAAAGTACACCGCTCCCCTTGTTAGCAAAAAAGATTGACTTCCAAAACCTAGGTTGGTACGGTGCCTGCAGGAGGAACCACCATGGCCTCTGTCAACAAGGTTATTTTAATTGGGAACTTAGGACGAGATCCAGAAGTGCGTTTTACCCCTAGCGGCCGGGCGGTCGCGAGGTTTCCGCTCGCGACGACGGATTCCTGGATGGATCAGGAAAGTGGCCGGCAGGAGCGAACCGAGTGGCACAACATCGTCGTCTGGGGCAAGCAAGCAGAATCCTGCGGCCAGTACCTGGCCAAGGGCCGTCAGGTCTACATCGAAGGGTCGATCCGCTCACGCAGCTACGATGATAAGGACGGAAATAAGCGTTACGTCACAGAAATTGTCGCCCAAAGAGTACAATTCCTCGGCGGAGGGGGTGGAGGGCGCGCAGTTGAGGGTACCGGGCAGAGCGGCGGATTCGACGATTTCTCCGGCGGGCCGATTCCTGACGATGATATCCCCTTCTAGCTGACCTCGGCAATCCCGTTTCTGATCACTGCTTTCCCCTCAGGGTTATAGGTTTCGTACGCATACCTCCTGAGGGGACCGACCTGCTGTCCCTGCCATACTACGGTCGTGATCTCCTGCCCCGGGAAGAGCGGGCGAGCAAAGCGCACGCGCAGGCGCTTCAGCCGCAGGGGGTCACGGTCACACAGATGGTCGATGATGACCTTTGAGGTGAACGCCATCGTGCAAAGGCCGTGCACGATGATACCAGGAAGACCTGCCAGGTGTGCAACGTTTTCATCGGTGTGGATAGGGTTATAATCGCCAGAGGCATGGGCATACCGGTAGGTCTGATCCATATCAACAGTCTGGCGCACGCGGAGAAAGGGCTCTCCGGCAGGTGCTTCTTCGGTGCGTTCGCCTGGCTTCTCCCGCGCGTGGGGATCACGGATAAAAGCAGTAAAGAGGATATCCTGTACCGTTTCTCCCCGCTGGTTCACACAGGAGATCTGTACCGTCAGTATCTCTCCATTGGGTCTTTCTTCGATCGCGGCGATTCGCGTCGTGCTCGTAATCACGTCGCCGGGAACCACCGGCAGGTAAAACACCATGTCCTGCTCGCGGTGCAACAGGTGCAGGAGATCGACCCCAAGTTCCTGATCTGTCACCGCCGTCATAAGGGACGGCCAGCTCATCACCACACCAAAGAGAGGGGGAGCGACGATATCGTGCGGTCTCGATACGTCGAGAAACCGAGGGTTATCCTCGTTGTAGGCCTGCGCGTACTTTGTCGTTGCCTCGACAGTGACGCCATAGTGTTGGGGTGGGTAGTGTTTGCCGATCAGCAGGCGATTGAGCCCCATGTGCACCTCAGAAATCCCAGTACCCGTCGTCGACGAAGCTCACATACCGTCCCTTGCCAATCACGATGTGGTCGAGCACCCGCACTCCCATCACCTCGCCGACCTCGCGGAGGCGCCGGGTAATCTGCAGGTCCTCCTGGCTCGGCTGAGGGTCCCCGCTTGGGTGATTATGGATCAAGATCACAGCTGCGGCTGATTCCCGGATCACCGGGAGAAACACTTCGCGCGGGTGAACCAACGAAGAGGTCAAAGACCCTTCCGAGATGCGGACATCTTTGAGCTTGCGGTTTTTCGCATCCAAGAGCAGAACGTGAAATTCCTCTTTGCGGAGGTTTCCCAGACGCTCGCGATAGTGGTGAAAGACATCGGCACTCGAACGGAATTGCTCCCCTCGCTTGATTTCCTCTTGCGCGAAGCGCTTGGCGATCTCCAGCGCCGCCTTAATTTGTGCTGCTTTCGCCGGACCAATGCCTTTTATGGCACAGAGCTCCTGTACGCTGGCCTCGTCGAGGCGGCGAAAAGACCCCTCGAAGGTGGTCATCAGCGCTCGACCGTGATCGAGAGCACTCTGCCCCGTACTGGCGTCTCCAGTGCGGAGAAGAATCGCGAGGAGTTCAGCATTGGAGAGAGTTTCAGGGCCGTTTTCAAGGAGTTTTTCGCGCGGCCGGTCGGCTTCCGGCCATTCCCTGATAGGCTGTGCCATGATGCCGGCTCATACCACACCCGCTACGGGAGAGTCTAGCAAGGCTCTCCAGAGGTATGCTTCACTATAGTCACGATAATTTTCCTATCCCGTGGTCCGTCGAGTTCAACCAGCATAACCGCCTGCCAGGTCCCAAGGGCCAGGCGGCTCTGCTGAATGGGAATTACTTTGCTAGGGCCAAGGATCGCTGCCTTGAGATGGGCAGCCCCGTTCCGATCGATGCGATCATGGCGCCACACCCCTTCTGGAATGAGCTTGTCGAGCACGTCCAGTAGGTCCAGTCCAATCTGTGGATCGTCGCTTTCGTTGATGACGATCGCCGCAGTGGCGTGAGGGGTGTACACGCAGCAGATCCCGTCGCTCACGCGGGAGTTCCGTACTACCTCCGTGACTTGCGGAGTGAGATCGAGCACTTGGTACTTTTTGCTCGTACGTACCCTAATTTCCGCCATCTTCCGCCGTCCATTCGCTTGCGTCCACTCGTTGATTGTAGCGCTCTTCAACTCTGGTGACGTCGACAGGCACGCCGGACTTTTCCATCAGGACCTGCCTGACCAGCGATTGATCTACCATCTGTCCCCACCCGCTCTCGCGGATAACTTTCTGCGCTTCCCCCCACAGATCCGGAACGAGATTGTAGATGTCTTCATGGACTTCAAGGTAGACTTTCCCGTACAGCATGCCGATCTTCACCGGCTGGTAGACAAATTCTCCAGGACTGCCGACGCGCACCAGATCGAAGAACTGCTCGATGTCCTCCGGATAGAGCCTGACACACCCATGCGTCACTAGGCGGCCTACCGCCCAGGGGTTGTTGGTGCCATGGATTGCATAGGAGCCAATAGCCGTGGGGAAGGTGAGTTCAAAGCGATATTTCCCCAGGGGGTTGTCTGGCGAACCGCCGGGAATCATAGTCTCGCTCCACCCCTTCTCCTGAATGCGCTCTTTGCGAATCGACTCGGGGAGAACCCAGGTTGGGTTGACGGTTTTGCCACGAACCGTGAATTTCGTCCGTGGTGTCGGCCAGTCTTCACGCCCGAGACCGACCGGAAGGGTGATGACGATACGGTTCCTGAGACCTTTTTCCAGCGGCGGGAAGTAGTACAGGCGCATCTCTGGGATGTTGACGACGATCCCTTCATACCCACTCTTCGGCAGGACCCAAAAAGTGGGGATCACCATCGCTTCTCCTGCGGGGGGAAGCCAGGGGTCCATCTTTGGATAAGCCCCGATGATTTCGTTGTAGCCAAGCCCAAAATAACGTGCGATGTCGAGCAAGGTATCCTTTGGCTGAATGATATACTCGCGCGGCGAGCCGATGACCGTCTGCGCCGCAAGATCGTTATGACCCCGCGGCAGGACGAAGGAATGGGCGATCAACCTCTTTTGCGAGAAAAACGTTTCTTCGTCCCATGCCCGAACGTACGACGGAAGAAGCAGACACAGGCCAATGGCCCCTCCCCACACCCACCACCCAAGAGAGCGCAGTTTCTCCTTCGCCATGATCCTCGTGACCTCCTTCTGCCTGTCACTATACCATTTTGTCTTCACCAATGCTCTCTGACACAGTACACAGCTCTTTTCGAGGAAGGCTCTCTCCGGACTGTAGAAAAGCAGCAGTTAACCGGACTGGGGTTTTCCTTCTGGTCTTGTGGAAGAACGCCTCGGCCCTCCTTTACGCGATGGGGACTTTGCTCTCTGCTCCTGGCTCGCCAAGATCCTGTCGAGTTTCAGGTGTGCATTGACCAAGCTTCCTTGAATCGCTTCCACTTTGGCAAGAAGAGCAGTGTAATCTCCCTTGGAGGGAATATTAAAGATGCCGAGCAGGGTGCTCATGTTGCGGTCGATCTTGCCCTTTGTTGCCGCGGCGTTGCGGAAAGCCTTTTCCATCGCTGCGGCAAAAGTTGGGTGAGCGAGAATCTCCTTTGCCAGGCGCGTCAGGTTCTCCTCACCGGCTTCGTATAACCTCTCAAAGAGGGTCTTTTCTTCGCTCATACATTATGGACGAGTGGCTATGGACTCGTCGCTCCCTCGCGATATATGACCGATACCGTGAATATCGAGGTTTTTCTCGGATACTTTACCGGCCTGCGCCTCGTGAGTGACACCCTACCTTTTCCTGTGCTCGTAGGGACTGCTCTTCTGGTTCACTGCTTAGATAGCCTACTGTGTCGTTTGTTCGCTCGCAATAACGGGTACCCGCAGAATCTGTGGACGATCCTGGGGCTCGTCTTTGGTGTCTGGGCCCTAACGGTCCTCATGCTGCTGCCGAAACGCCGTCGAGCCTGCGGATAGAGAGCAGTCTCCCTCAGGCCGAGCTTTACCCGCACTGCTGCAGACATTCTTTGATCGGATCGAGCTCAGGTAATTTCCCTGCGTCTTCACTGATCCAGGCGTAGCGAATCTCCCCCTGCTTATCAACCACGAAGGCTGCACGCTTCGAGACCCCTCGGAAACCGATGAGGTCGTCGTATAATGCCCCATACGCGGCGGAGACCTCCTTGTTAAAGTCGCTCAGGAGGGGGAAGCCGTAGCCTTCTTTCGCCGCCCAGGCCTCGAGGGCAAAAGGGCTATCGACGCTGATGGCAACAACCTGAGTGTCATCGTTCTGCAGGAAATTCAAATTGTCTCGCACGGAGCCCAACTCTTTCGTTCACCCGCTTGTGAACGCGAACGGGACAAACAGGAGGACAACGTTTTTCTTTCCCCGCAGGTCGCTTAGGGTAAAATCCTGCATCTTGTTCGTTTTGAGGGTAAAATCTGGTGCTTGCTGACCAACCTGGACGCTCATAGCTCCTCCTCTGTCAAGGTATTTTCCTCTTCGAGGCGTAGGGTGCTCTCTTCTGCCGCGATGTCATCCTCTTTTTCCGCCAGCAGCGCGAGACTGACTACGCGCTCGCCGGGTTTGATATCCAGCAGCTTGACTCCTTGCGTATTGCGGCCGATCACGCGCAGCTCCGCCATACGTAACCGAATAATACGTCCGGTATCCGTCACCAACATCAAGTGGTCGTCGTCCGTCACCTGACGGACGCCGATGACATCCCCAGTCCGTTCGGAGGTCCGCATGGTAATGATCCCTTTCCCTCCACGGGACTGCAGCCGGTACTCATCCACGTGGCTGCGCTTTCCGTATCCCCCTGCGGAGACGGTCAGGAGGGTCGCTCCCTGGCTGAGGACTTCCAGGGAGACTACCGCATCATCCTCGTCCAGGGTGATGCCTTTCACGCCGTACGTCCCGCGACCGGTTGGCCGGACCTCTGCTTCGGAAAAGCGAATCGCCTGCCCATTTTTCGTCGAGAGGAGCAGCTCCTGTTTCCCGTCTGTAAGTCGGACACCGATCACCTCATCGTCCTCTTCCAGCGCGATGGCGATGATTCCGTCACGGCGGGGATTGGCGTATGCCATGAGCTCGGTCTTTTTGACCAACCCCTTGCGGGTGGCAAAGACAACGAAGCGCTCTTCCTCGAACTCGCGCACCGGGAGAAAGGCAGAGATCTTCTCTCCCTCGCGCAGGGGGAGGAGGTTGATGATTGCTCGCCCTTTCGCTGTGCGCCCGATCTGGGGAATTTCATGCACCTTCACCCAGTACACACGCCCCGTCGTGGTAAAGCAGAGAAGGAAAGAGTGGGTAGAAGATACGAAAATATGCTCGACAAAATCTTCCTCCCTGGTCGTCGCACCAACGATTCCCTTTCCCCCGCGACGCTGTGAACGGTAGAGGGAAACAGGATTCCGTTTGATGTAGCCGGCGTGGGAAATCGTCACGACCACGTCTTCTTTAGGGACTAGGTCTTCGACAGAGATGTCGGTCGTCTCGGTAATAATCTGGGTGCGTCGTTCGTCCGCAAACCTGGCTCGCAGCTCTCGGAGT
>JANWXO010000003.1 GCA_025057295.1 Candidatus Binatia bacterium
ACTGCGGACGTTGCGGTGGACCAGAGTAATTGCCAGCCGTTTGCCTACCAGCGACTGCTGTTTATGCACAACGGCTACATCGAGCGCTTTCGCGTCACGCTGATGCGGCGGGTGCGCGAGGTCTTGCGGGACGAGTACTACACCGCGATCAACGGTTCGACCGACTCCGAGCATATCTTTGCCCTATTCCTCAATCTCCTCCACGGCCGTCCGGTGTCGTTGCCGACGCTCATGGAGGCTATGAGCGCCACCATCTCCCAACTGCGACAGTGGGCCGACCAAGGAGGGCTGCGGCTGGCGCTCAATTGCGCCGTCACCAATGGTGAGTGTATCGTGATATCGCGATTTTCCACCGTGGCACCTGCACCGTCACTCTATTACACCGTCACCAGTCCCTTTTTCCCCGACGCGGCGGTGGTGGCGTCGGAGCGCTTGTGCGCGAGCCCGGAGTGGGTGGCTGTGCCGGCGAGCAGTGTCATGGGGATTGACAGAGATCTGCGACCGTCGCTCTGCGTCCTGCCGTGAGCAGGAGCACCGAAGGACGAGACGTCTGGAGCGACATGCGTGCCAGAGTTGTTCTATGAGCGTGATGTCCCCGCATGATTGCCGGATCCATGTTCCGATTCCCATCCGTTCGCAACTGCGAGCCGACGTGGCGCGCGGGCTGTGCCAGACGCAAAAGGCGCTTCCCCCGCGTTATTTCTACGACGCCCGTGGCTCGCAGCTCTTCGAGCAGATCTGTCAGCAGCCCGAATACTACCTGACCCGCACCGAACGGGCGATTCTGCAGCGGCACGCGGCCGATATTTTGGATATCGTCGAGGAGTGCAGCGTTGTGGAGCTGGGCAGTGGCAGCGCAGTGAAAACTCGCTTGCTGTTCGACGAGAGTGTCCGGCGCGGCTACCATCTGCACTACGTGCCCATCGACATCAGCGAGTCGATGCTGCGAAAGACGGCGCAACGGCTGCAGGCCGAGTATGCCCAGATGCGGATCGAGGGTCTGGTGGCCGACTACCTGCACGGACTGGCGGCACTCCCTGCCGCCTCGCGCCGTCTGGTGCTGTTTCTCGGCAGCAACCTGGGGAATTTCACCCCTGCCGAACAGGAGCGGTTCTTTACCCAGCTGGTAGCGGTGCTGCAGCGCGGCGATTGCCTTGTACTCGGCCTCGATCTGAGGAAGCCCGTAGAGATCCTGGAGGCTGCCTACAACGACCGTGCCGGGGTGACTGCCGCCTTCAATCTCAATCTGCTCCGCCGTCTCAACCGTGAATTGCGGGCGAACTTCGACCTGACGACCTTCTCGCATCTGGCGTTCTATAATCGGCAGTTGCACCAGATCGAGATGCATCTCCGGAGCGAGATCGCTCAAGAGGTGGCCATTGCGGATCTGGGGATGCGCGTACCGTTCCGTACGGGGGAGACGATCCACACCGAGATCTCGAGAAAGTTCGATGCCGAAGAGGTGCGCACGCAGCTGCACGCCTACGGGCTGCAGGAGTGTGCCGCCTGGACCGATGAGCGCGCCTGGTTCCTGGTTGCACTCTTTCGCTATGCCGGCTGGAAGGAGAGCCACGAAAGATGATGCGAGGCCAGCCAAAAGGTCATTTCCTGTTGGTCGCGACCGGAGGCACGATCAGTATGCTGCAGGACGTGCAGACCGGGCGCAGTGTGTCACGTCGTACTGCAGCCGACCTGCTCGCCCTCGTGTCAGCCCGGATCGGTACCGAGGTGCGCACCCTCGATTTTTCGCTCCCGCATCAGTCGTACGCTCATCCCGATGAGCTTTTGGCCCTTGTCCGTTTGCTGCAGGGCGAAATGGTCGCCGATCTGCGTGGCATCGTGGTGACCCATGGAACGGATACTTTAGAGGAGGTCGCTTATCTGATCGACGAGATTCTGGGGACCCGTGTTCCTCTTGTGTGTACCGGTGCCATGCGGCCGGGGTGGGCCCCTGGATTCGACGGGACGCGCAATCTGGATAACGCGTTTCGCCTCGTGCAAGTGGCCCCGGCCGACTATGGGGTGTTGGTCACGATGCATGACGACATTTTTGAGGCGTGGAGCCTCTCCAAAGCCGATACCGGCGCGCTGGATGCGTTTGTCGCGCGCCGCGGGGCCGCGTGCGGACGCATCGTCGGCGACGTGGTCGAGCTGGCGTGGCGGCCGGTCCCACGGCCTCGATTTGGGCAACTCCCCCTCTCCCTTCCAGCGCCCATTCCTATTCTCGCGCTGGGTGTCGCCGACGATGCCGCTTGCTTGGCGTGGATACCGACGCGCATCCTGCCGGGTCTTGTCGTGACCACGGTGGGGGCAGGGAGTATCCCACCGGACGCACGCCGGCGAATCCTGACGCTGGCGGAGCAGGGAGTGGCTGTGGTGCTGTGCGCCAACACGCGAGGTGGGCGGACGGCCGAAGAGTACTACTACCCCGGGGCGTACGATGATCTGCGAGCTGCCGGGGTGGCAATCGAGGACCGGCTCTCTCCCCGCAAAGCCCGTATCCGTCTGATGCTCAGCCTAGCTCTCCACCTTCCCTATGTCCCGTTCGGTCGCGAGTTTGTCGCTGCTCCTGACGATGCTCGTTGTTCTCAGGGCACCTAGCAGTAGGAGTGTCTCCTTGCAGGAGGGTTCACAACCTGGATACTAAAATCAGAGGAGTTTGTTCCATGGACACACCACAGGAGCGCACTGTACTGGCCGGGGATTACCGAGTGCGCGTGTTCGTTGCCGGGGAGGGCGAACCGCTGCTCTTTTTGCACAGTGCCATGGGTGCAGGGCGGTGGACTGCGGGCGTCGAGCGGCTGGCGCAACATTTTCGCGTGTTTTTACCCGACCATCCGGGATTTGGTCCCTCTCCGCTCCCCGACTGGCTGCTCGGTATGGATGACATGGTCTTTCATTACCTCGACCTGCTGGACGGCCTGGGGCTGCACGAGCCCGTGCGCATTGCCGGCGTGTCGTTCGGCGGCTGGATCGCCGCTGAGTTTGCCGCGTTTCATCCTGAGCGGGTAAAGAAACTGGTGCTCATCGATGCAGCCGGTCTGCGCATTCCCTCCGTTCCCCTCCCCGACGTTTTCCGGCTGTCCCCGCAAGCGCTCCTCCCCTTGATGTTCCATGACCTCTCGAAAGCGCTGGCGGTGATACCGCAGGATCTGGGGCCAGACACGCTAGTGCAACTGTTCCACGACCAGAGCGCGTTTGCCCGCCTCGCCTGGAATCCCTATCTGCACGACCCCAAACTGCCGCGACGGCTCCGACGTGCCACAGTACCGACGCTGATCGTCTGGGGGAAGCAGGACCAGCTCATTCCGCCTGTCTACGCCGAGGAGTATCAACGCCTCTTACCCTCGGCCCACATTGCCTATATCGATCAGTGCGGCCATGATCCTACCATCGAACAGCCGGACGCATTTGCGCAGGTCGTGGTGGAGTTCTTGCGCTAACACGAGGAGGTGCCATGCAATCCTATTTCTTTCACCTCATGCCGTGGACCGACTATCCCGAAGACTTCGAGGAAAAGTACGAATCTGCCTGGGTGACCTTTCCCAACACCTTCTACGATCCGATCAAGGGGGCGGAGCTCTATCACCGCTACCTGGACGAGCTCGAATACGCCGACGCGCTGGGGTATGACGGCATCTGCGTCAACGAGCACCACCAAAACGCTTATGGATTGATGCCCTCGCCCAACATTATCGCCGCGATGCTGGCGCGGCGGACCAAAAACGCCAAGATCGCTATTTTAGGGAACGGCTTGCCGCTGCGGGCTAATCCGCTCCGGGTAGCCGAGGAGATCGCCATGCTCGATGTCGTCACGCGCGGGCGCGTGATTTCAGGCTTCGTGCGCGGTATCGGGTGTGAATATTTCTCCCTCGATGTCAACCCCACCTTCTCCCGCGAGATGTTCTACGAAGCCCATGACCTCATCGTGCGTGCCTGGACCGAGCCAGGACCCTTCGAGTATCTGGGGAAGCACTATCGCTATCGCTACGTCAACGTGTGGCCGCGGCCATACACGAAACCCCATCCACCCATCTGGCTGCCCTCGGCAGGGAGCGCAGAAACGATCGAATTTGCCGCGCAACACCGTTACCCGTACGTGTCGGTGTTCACCCCCATAGAGAATGTCAAACGGTTACTCGATCTGTATCGCACCTATGCACGGGAACAGTTCGGCTATGACCCGGATCCGGCCTTGCTCGGGTATGCGCCGGGTCTGTATGTGTCCGACGACGAGCAGCGCGCGCAGGACGAAGCTGCGGAGCACGGCCGCTTCTTCTTCAGCAAAGCGTTCAAAATTCCCCCTCAATTTCTCATTCCCCCCGGTTACGTAACGGAGAATTCGCTGCGTGGCTTTCTGGCCACGCGCATGGGTGACACCCGTTCGTTCGGGTCGGTGATCGCGGGAACCCCAAAGACTGTCATTGACCGACTCATCGCCGACTACGACTTTCTCGGTGGCTTTGGGTATATCATCGTTGGCGCCGGGCCTGGCAATGCGACGCACGAACAGACAGTCACACATATGACGCTGTTTCAGACCGAGGTGATGCCGGTGCTGAAGAAATATCACGCACAAAAAATGGCGAGCCGTACGCGGTCGTCATCGACTCCGTAGCGCACACTCCCTGTGACGCCAGGTGATCCCGGAGCGAGATCCTGTTGCTCTGCAGCACGCGGGTGCAGGGCGACGCGCCGTCGTCCCCGCTCCGCCTGCACTGTCGCTGGTCAAACGATCTCGACGAGACGGATGGCAAACGTCAGATCTTGCCCTGCCAGGGGGTGGTTCGCGTCGAGTTTGACCCGTTCCTCGGTCAACTCAGTCACTTTGACCACAAAGGGTTGGCCTTCCCGCTGTCTGACCTGCAACAGTTGGCCGAGTTCTAACTGGAGTCCTGCCGGAAACTGCGAGCGCTCGACCCAGGCAACCATTTCCGGACGGTACGGGCCGTACGCCTGCTCTGCAGGGATGGTCACCGTTCTTTCTTCTCCTGGCTGCATACCGATGACGGCTTGCTCGAAGCCTGGCAGGACTTGACCCTGCCCGATGGTGAATTGCAACACCTCGTCCGCGGAGGAGTCGAAGACGGTCCCGTTGGCCAGGGTACCGGTGTAGTGCACCTTCACGAGATCACCCTGTTTCGCCTGTCCCATGTGCTGCTCCTTTCCTGGCACAAGGAAAAAGGCCCAAGGAACCATGAGCGCGGTCCCTTGGGCCTCACTCGTGCGAACCAAGCGCGTACAGTATCGGACTTGCCGACCGTTCAACCCTAGCAGGTTTCTCGCGTGCGCACAACCAGCCCTGCCGCGACCGGGCCGTGGCGTGCCAGATGAGCAGACGACAGGGGCTATTTCTTCGCCCACAGGTCCGCGTAGCCTTCGATCTCAACCGCTTGGGCCTCCGGTGTCATCAGCAAGGGCTCCTCGGTGTCGATATTGATCGCCACGAACTCTAGGCGCGCATCTTTCCGCCAGTTTTTGACGCTGTTTTCCCATACTCCCGGTTGCGGGCCGTGATGGAGTCCCTGCGGGTTCAACGAAAGAACCCCTGCAGGAGTGGTCCCACTGCGGCGGCTGAGGGTAAACTCGCCGCTGTGCACGAAGAACACTTCGTCGTAGTCGATATTGCGGTGGTACCACGGGACGCGCAGCGCCTGGGGATCTCCTTCGAGCGGACGGGGAGCAAAGGTGCACACGACGAATCCCTCGGCTTGAAAGGTGCCGTGCGCGCTGGGCGGAAGATGGATCCCTTCGCTCATGAGGGGCCGAAAATCCTTCACATTGAGTTTGAAAACAGAATGGGTGCCTTTCCAACCGACGACGTCCAGCGGACAAAAATCGTAGAAGACCGAGGTGTACTCCCCACGGCGGCGCACCCGCAGCTCCCACTCGGCGCGCTGCTCGGTGACGGGTGCAGGATCCGGGGTTTCGATCACGTCGTAGTCGAACGGCGCGTAGTGACCGACTCCGGCACGGTCGGGAAACCCGATTGGTCCGCGGGATTGGATAATCAGGGTAAAATTGTCCCGCGTTTCGGGCACGACGCGATAATTGGTCCCCTTGGGAATGACAATATAATCGCCCTCTTGGTAGGGCAGAGGACCAAAATCGCTCTGCAACACCCCACGCCCTCTATGGATGAAATGGATTTCGTCGCCGTCCCCGTTGCGGAAGCAGAAGGGCATCGGCTCGGTGCGGCGCGAGACGAACAGCGCCACGTCGTTATTGTACAAGAGCTTCACCGGCTCTCCGCGCGGGTCGTTGCGGTCGGTGGGGATGAGCTCGTAGGTGGCGAAGGCCCGTGGCCGGAGCGGACCTTCGATCCGCTTCCAGTCCGTCGGTGGGTGCAAATGGTAGAACTGGGTGGCCGGTCCGAAGAACCCCTGGCGACCGTGCTCTTCTTCGTACAAACCTTCGGGAATGGCGACGTGGGCCTGACGCGGCACTTTCCCTTTCGAGTATTGAATTTTCATATCTCCCTCCTTCAGTGTTCCCGTGCTGTTGCGACCCGTAGCATATCTGCCCGCTCCTTGCCAACGTCTCCGCAGAATCAGCCCGTGCCCACTGCCACGGGCGGTCGGCTCGTGGCAGTGCCGAGGCGGTAGCAGCAGTGAGCGCTGACACGAGAGCGGACAGAGCCCCCACCGCACGCTCACGCATATACCGTTAAGCTCTTGTCTTGGCGGTGGCAGACATGGGGGGTGGCAAATCGGTAACGCCGGTAGGCAAAAGCGTTAAATTTTTGCCACCCGGAGATGTCGTCGTCTTGGGCTGGCCAGAAGGAAACCGTTTGTGACGTGGTCCCATGGTGGGAAAAATGTAAAGTAAAGGGTTATTTGGCACTCCCTTTGCTGACCTACCTTCTCCTGTCGAACAGCAGGCGTCTTGCAAAAGACCTGTGGGGGGGAACATGGAGCTGCGCATTACAGCCCTACTCGAACAGCATGGCGAGGAAAAAGAGTGGACCTTCGGTCCTTTGGTGGGCAAGAGCGTCGCCATGCAGCACGTGTTTGCACTCATTACGAAAGTCGCGCACAGCAGCGCTACGGTCCTGATCGGCGGAGAGAGTGGCACGGGCAAAGAGTTAGTGGCGCGGGCGATCCACAGTCTCAGTCCCCGTGCCGGTCATCCTTTTGTCCCGGTGAACTGCGCGGCGATTCCGGAAGAGCTCTTGGAGAGCGAGCTGTTCGGTCACGTCCGTGGCGCCTTCACCGGGGCGATTCATGCCCGCCAAGGACGCTTTCAGCTCGCCCATGGAGGGACGCTGTTTCTCGACGAAGTGGGAGAGATGAGCGCCAAGCTGCAGGCCAAGCTGCTGCGCGTCCTGCAGGAACGTGAGTTCGAGCCGATCGGCAGTGAGAGAGCGGTGCAGGTGGATGTGCGTGTCATCGCCGCCACCAACCGTGACTTGCGTCAGGCCATCAAAGAGGGGCGCTTTCGTGAAGATCTCTTCTACCGCCTCAACGTGCTGCCCATCGAGCTCCCACCCTTGCGCGAGCGGCCTGGCGATGTTGCGTTGCTGACGGCTTACTTCTTACAGCTCCACAGCCGAAAAAAAGACAAAGGGGTGGAAAGGGTGGAAAAGGAGGTACTCACCCGGCTCGAGCGCTACAGTTGGCCGGGGAATGTGCGGGAGTTAGAAAATCTCATGGAACGGGTCGTGATCCTCAACGAGAGTGGTGTCGTGCGCGTCTGTGACCTCCCTGACTACATCTGCCAACCCTTCGCCGCCCAGAAAGAGGAGATGCCTTTTCCGGCAATACATTTGCCTCCGGAGGGGGTAGATCTCGACAGTCTCCTACAAGAGATAGAAAACAGGCTGATTCTGGAGGCTCTCGCGCGCACCCGCGGCAACAAAACCTTGGCAGCGGAGTTGCTGTGCTTGAACCGCACGACCCTAGTGGAACGTCTGCGCAAAAGAGGACTCGAGCCTGCCCGCCCGACCTTTTCTTCTTTTTCCTCTGCGTCCGTCAGAAGGATGACGGCAGATGACTGTTCTTTGACTGCGTAACTTCCTCGCTTGGTCAGTTCCTGCTGAAGAGTCGCATGCTTTCCGCCGCCTGTTCTGGCACGGTCCTTGCCAAAGCCAGCGGGAGGAGGAAGCGTACATGCCTATCCCGAGAGAGTCACAGACGCAAGAGCTGAGGGGCCAACCCCCCAAGGTGGGCCCTCGCTCCGTCCGTTCTCCACTGTCGATGCGACCGTATGAGGAAGAAGAAGTAAAAGCCCTCAAAGGGGTAATCGCTTGGTTTCGCCAGAGCAGCCGCCGGTTGACCGCGGAGTACCGGCGGCTAGAGGAACGGGTGGCAGACTTAAACGGTGAGCTCGAGAGGAAGAATCGCGAACTCGAACGGAGTCTGCGCGAACGGGAGGCAGCCTGGGGCTACCTCTTGTCGGTACTGGAAAGCCTCAAAGCCGGAGTGCTGGTGGTAGACCAGGACCTCCGTCCGACCTTTACCAATCGCCGGCTGCGTGAATTGGTCGGAGAGGTGGATGAGCGCCGAGCGGTGCAGCTGATAGGAGAGAAACTGGCGTACCGCCTCAAGCGGGGAGAGAAAGACTTTCTTCCGCTGGAATGTGAACGGGTTGTCCACGGTCTGGGGACAGCCGCCATTCCAGTCCACCTCATCGTTTCCGAGGTCTTGGTCGCGGCACAAAAGAGTGTCGGCTACGTGCTCGTCTTTCAGGATATCAGTCGCTTGAAGCGCCTGGAGGCGGAAGCCGCACGCGCCCGCCGGCTGGCCGCTCTGGGCGAGATGGCGGCCGGGATCGCCCACGAAGTCAGGAATCCATTAGGGGGGATCGAGCTGTGCGCGTCTCTGCTCAAGGAGCTGGGGACAGGGAGAGTCGGGCAGCTCGCCACGGAGATTTTGACAGCGGTACAGCGTCTGCAAACGACCCTGTCGCATCTGCTCTCCTTTGCCGCAGAGCCGCGCATCGCGGCAGAATCACTCCCTGTTCCTCTCTTGCTGAAAGCGGTCGAGGAAATGGCCCTGCCGCTGCTCTGCAGAGGACCGTGGCGGCTGGAGATCGCAGTGGAGGATAATCTTCCCCCGCTGTGGGCCGATCGGGAGCTCCTGCTCCAAGCCCTGTTGAACCTCGTCGTCAACGCCACCGAGGCGATGCCGCAAGGAGGAACAGTCAGAATTACCGCCCAGCGGTCGGTGCTCTACTCTGCCACCGGTCGGATCCACCGAGAAGTGGAGATCAAAGTCGTGGATGAAGGGGTGGGGATTGCGCCGGAGGACCGAGAGAGGATCTTCGACCCGTTTTTCACCACCAAGCGACAGGGGACCGGGCTCGGTCTCGCTCTCACCCACAAGATCATTTGTGCCCATCATGGGACCATCGAGGTCTACTCCGAACCCGGCCAGGGCAGCTGCTTTACCCTGTGTTTGCCCGTGGCTGATTGCGGCATTCCGTCGCTCAGTCCTGTCGTTGCACAGTCGGAGCGTTTGCAGCCTGACTGCTGAGTGGCAGTGGGACCGCGGAAGGGCAGTCTGAGGAGAGGAACGACGGTGCAGAAACGCATTGTCATCGTCGATGACGATCACAGCATGCGCACGGCGTTACACGAGGCCCTGCGGGCGGCGGGCTACGACACCGTGCAGTGCACCAGCGGGGAAGAGGCGAGCCAGGTCGTCAAGCGAGAAGAGGTGCATTTGGTCATCAGCGACGTGCGTATGCCGGGAAAGGGGGGGCTGGCCTTACTAAAGGACTGCCGTCTGCTTTTCCCTGCGCTCCCCTTCGTCATGATTAGCGGCCACGCCACGGTCGCCGAGGCAGTGGAGGCGATGAAAGCGGGTGCGTATGACTTTCTCGTCAAGCCTTTTTCCTACCGTGAACTGGTCGATCTGGTAGAAGCCGCTTTGCGTCAAGGAGCAGAAGACGGGGCAGCGAGGGACGGGAATCAACGCTCGGGCGGCGGTGCGCCGTTCTCTGGAGAGACGCACGAATTTATTACTGGCCATCCACGTATGCTTGCGCTTCTCAAATTTGCTGCAGAGGTCGCGAGATCGCAAGCGTCGGTGCTGATTCACGGGGAGAGCGGCACGGGGAAGGAGCTGCTGGCCCGTTTCATCCATGCGCGCAGCCGCCGCCGTGGCGGTCCGTTTGTCGCTGTCAACTGTGCCGCCCTCCCGGAAGGGCTGTTGGAGTCAGAGCTGTTTGGCTATGAGCGAGGCGCGTTTACCGGTGCGGTGACCAGAAAGCCTGGCAAGTTTGAACTTGCCCATACTGGCACTCTGCTGCTCGACGAGGTGAGCGAGCTGCCGACCCCGCTGCAGGCCAAGCTGCTCCGGGTGTTACAGGAACGGGAAGTGGACCGGGTCGGAGGCAGACAGCCGCTCCGAGTAGACATTCGTGTGATTGCCACCACCAACCGCGATCTGCGCCAGATGATCAGGGCCGGGACCTTTCGCGAAGATCTGTTCTATCGGCTCAATGTGATTCCGCTGTATCTGCCGCCGTTGCGGGAACGGATCGAAGATATCGAACTTCTGGCCCAGGCCTTCTTCACCCGTCATGGCTATAAAGACGCCTCGCTCTCTCCTCAGGCCGTAGCACGGCTCAAAGCTCATCCTTGGCGGGGAAACGTGCGGGAGTTGTTCAACGTACTCGAGCGGGCAGCGATCGTCGCGGCCGGAGAGGTCATTCGGCCCGAGCACCTGTTGTTGGAGGAGGTGGAGGGGTGCCGCACGGTTACCGCCTGCCATCCGTCCCCCGCATCGCCACTCGCTCCGCTGGAGACGGGACCTGCCGGGCCGGATGGAGATGTGATCCGGGCTGGCATGTCGGTGCAGGAGATGGAGGAGCGGCTGATTCGCAAGACCTTAGCACAGGTAAACAACAATCGTACGCAGGCAGCCAAGCTGCTGGGCATCACGGTCCGTACCCTGCGCAACAAGTTGAAACAGTATCAGGCTGCGGCCCACCACGGGGCTGGCGACTCTGCTCCCGCTGGTGTCCAGCCGAGCGACTGACCGGGAGAACTTTCATATGGCCGGGTTTATCCTGTTTGGTCCCACCCATCACCTGCTCACCAGTGCGCTGCGCCTCCGGGCCCTCCGGCACGAGCTGTTGGTAGGAAACATCGCCAACCTCGATACCCCAGGCTATCGCCCGCGCGACCTGGACTTCGCCAACACGTTGCGCACGTTGACCCTCGGGCACGCGGGCGTGCAGCGGGTCGGCGACTGGGGCGCAGGGATGCTGGCGTTCACTGCTGCACAGCCGCGGAGCCTGGTGCGGGAGAGAGGGGGAGAGGAAAAATTGGATGGAAACGGGGTGGATCTTGATCGCGAGCTGAGCTTGTTGGTGGAGAATACACTGCTCCATGAGACGAGCCTGACCCTGCTCGCGCGTACGCTCGCAGGGCTGCGGTACGCCATCAGCGAAGGAAAGAGGTAAGCGGTTATGGACCTGTTCGAGATTTTCCGTGTGAGCGGTGCCGGCATGCAGGCCCAACGGAGTCGCATGAGTGTCGTGGCCGGCAACCTGGCCAATGCTGAAACGACGCGCACGCCTGAGGGAGGACCCTACCGGCGCCGCAATGTCATCTTTCGCGCGACGCCGGTGCGGGAGAGGTTTTCTACTTTCGTCGCAGCTTCGGCCGCGCCTGCCAGCGTGGGCGCCCGACAGCCCTGGATTGAGATTGGGAGCCGTCGTGTTGTGCAAGAACCATTGACGGTGGAAGTCGCAGGAGTCCGCACGAGCGCAAGGCAACCCAAGAAGATTTATGATCCGCACCACCCAGACGCAGACGCGACCGGATACGTTGCCTATCCCGACATTAACACAATGGAAGAGATGGTGGACCTCTTGTCTGCGGTGCGCTCCTATGAGGCGAACCTGGCGGCTTTGAACGCCACCAAAGCCCTGATCCGCCGGCTGTTAGAAATGGGACGAGTGTCCTAGAGGGAATGGAGCGGCTGACGCGAGAGCACGAGGACTGAGAACTCCGGAGGACAGCATATGAAAGAGATCTCCTTGACCGGCTTACCAACAGCGACCGTCCCTGCTGTTGCAGACCGGACTCCTGTCAGCTCGCAAGGGCACGACTTTCAAACCTATCTCAGGCAGGCTTTGGGAGAGGTCAACGATCTACAGCAGCAGGCGAACCAGGCAATCCAGCAGCTCATCGCGGGGGAGCAGGGTGATCTGCAAGAGACGATCATCGCCCTGGAGAGAGCCGATGTTGCTTTTCGCCTCATGATGCAGATCCGCAACAAGGTCTTAGAAGCGTATCAGGAGATCGTGCGCATGCAGGTGTAGTCACAGGCCTGGCTGCCGTCCGAGTCATGATCTGTCAACCAGACTGCGATACCCCGTGAGATCTGACTCTGGTTCATCCTCATAGCTGGCTGATTGGTGCACTGTGTTTGACCGAGTCTTGCGCGGGCTCCGCCAGGCCAAAGAGTGGAGTGGTCAGGCCCTGTCCACCTTGTGTCCCCAGCAGAGGAATTTGCTCCTGCGGGGGGCACCGGTTTTACTGCTTGCGCTCGCACTTGGTGGTTACCTGCTGCAGCGAGAGCGGTATCGTCCGCTCTTTACCAACCTGTCTCCTCAGGACGCTGCGGCGGTCATGCGGGAACTCGACGCCCAGAAAATTCCCTACCTCCTGCGCCAGGAAGGTTCTGTCATCGAAGTGCCGGAAGAGGTCCTCTACCGGACTCGCTTGGAGTTGGCCGGCAAAGGGCTGCCGCTTGCGGGCGGGGTCGGATTCGAAATCTTCGAGCAGACCCCTTTCGGCATGAGCGAGTTTGCCCAGCGGGTCAACTATCTGCGCGCGCTGCAGGGGGAGCTCGCGCGCACGATCAACACTCTGGCGGCGGTACAGTCGAGTCGCGTGCACATCGCTCTCCCCGCTCGTTCCGGGCTCTTCGGCGCACCAGAGAAGGCTTCTGCCTCCGTCGTGATAGATCTCAAACCGGGGTACCATTTGACGCCCGAACAGGTGCAGGGGGTGATCAACCTGGTTGCCGCTTCTGTAGAGGGGCTGACACCAGAGCGGGTGACGGTCGTCGACACGTTGGGGCGGCCTTTGCGCTCCACCGCTGAGGAGACGACCTCGGAAAGTGAACTCCTCCATCGCCTCACGCGGCGGCTGGAGCAGGAGATGGAGGGGCGTATCGAGACGATGCTCGAACCGGTGTTAGGGCCGGGCAAGGCAGTGGCGCGGGTCACCGTCGAACTCGATTTTCGCGAAACTCAACTGGCCCAAGAAGCGTTTGATCCGGCAGGTCAGGTCATCCGCAGTCAGCAGCAGGAGCTCGAGGAGCAGCCTCCTCTCGGGGGAGTCCCCGGAGCCCAAGCCAACATTCCCGGCGGGGATGCAGAGAAGCTCAAGGAGGCACCGCTCAAGAGAGAGAACCGCATCGTCAATTATGAGATCGGGCGGACGACCAGACAGGTGGTCGAGCCACGTGGCCAGATTCGCCGCCTCTCGGTGGCGGTCCTGGTGGACGGGAAATATCGGGGAGATGAGTATATCTCCCGCACCCCGGAAGAGATGGAGGTGCTCCGGGCGATCGTGATGAAAGCCATCGGCTTCAATGCCGAGCGGGGCGATCAAGTAGAAGTCGCGAACATCCCCTTTAACACTGGTCCTCAAGCCCAGGGGCAAGAAGCCACTTCCGGAGGGTTCCACTGGCTGCGTTCCCCCTGGAGTATCGGCGTAGGGGGAGGGGTACTCTTGTTGTTGCTGTTTCTTGCGCTGCGGTGGGGATGGCGGCGACGCCAGCCGGTGCCTGAGCAGCCACTCGTCATGGAGCAGGCGAGGCGAGAGTTGGAGGACCTCTCGGGAACGGTCGAGAAGGTTGTGGTCGTGTCCGATCCCCGCCGCGAGCAGCTCGCGCAGATCGCGCGTGAGCACAAAGAGGTCACCGTGCAGATTATTCGTATGTGGCTGAAAGAGGGGCAGAGGAAGAAGCCTGAAGTGGAAGAACAGATAGGGGGATGACCGCGTGCTGCTGGGTGTATAGCGACGGACCTCCGAGCGGATCTTTTGACGCATAAAGGGACAGGTATGCTCACCGGACCACAAAAGGCGGCACTACTCCTCACCCTGGTCGGGGAGGAAATCGCAAGCTCGCTCGTGTCGCAACTAGAAGAGAAAGAGCTGCTCTTGCTGCGACAGGGCATTCATCACACGGCGTATGTGGAAAAAGAGGATGTCGACTCGTTGCTCACAGAGGTCCAGCAACATTTGGAGAAGGCTAGCTTTCTCACCGAAGAGACCGCCGAATATCTCCGTCGTGTACTTGCCAAGGCCTTGGGACCAGAGAAGGCCGCAGCCCTCATGAGCCGTATCGTGCAGGAGGAGGATGAATCGTCTGGGATCGAAGAGTTGCGCGAGATGGATAGCAAAACTTTGGCCAACTTTTTGCGGGACGAGCATCCCCAGACGGTAGCGTTTATCTTAGCCCACCTCTATCCAGAGCATGCCGGACAGATTCTCTCCCTCTTGAGCGAAGAGATGCAAGAAGAGGTCGCTTACCGCATGGCCCAACTGGGGCGGACCTCGCCGGAAGTGATCGAGGAGGTGAGCAATCTCTTACGCCACGAGATTCGCCAGGTGCGCGGAAGAGAGGTCGGGGGGATACGGTCCGTCGCCGAGATGTTGAACCATGTCGATAAGACGACCGAGGAGCGCATCCTCGCCTGCCTGCACAAAATGGATCCCGAGCTTGCCGACAGCGTGCGCGGCCTCATGTTCGTGTTCGAAGACCTCGTCCAGATCGACGACCGCAGTATGCAGCAACTCATTCGCGAAGTGGAGCGAGAGAAGTGGGTGTTGGCGTTGCGGACCGCCAGTCCGCAACTGAAAAAGAAGATTTTCGGGAATATGTCCGAGCGCGCGGGAGCGCTGCTGCGCGAAGAACTCGAATCGTTGGGACCAGTGCGGCTGCGGGACGTGGAGAAAGCCCAGCGGGAGATCCTCGATTTTGCCCGTCAACTGGAAGCGGAGGGGAAAATCTTTTTGACCGCAGGGAAGGGAAAGGAGGATCAACTTGTCTAGAGTAGTGATCTGCGATGGCCGCGATGACGCGGAGGTGCGACCGTATCGGGAGGTGGATGTGAACCTACTCCTCGATGGACACAGATTGCCAGAGAGGTGGGAAGAGGCGAGTGTGGATAGCCAGGAACAAGAAGGAACAAACGAAGCCGATGCCTCTGCATCCCTCCTGTCTCCGGCACTCCTTTCTACTCTCGCCCCCCTGATTTTTTTGCTGGCCGCCGAAGGAAGGGCAGCGGAACTTGTGGCGGAGGCTCGCCAGCAGGCCGAGATTCTGCAACAAGAGGCCTATGTTCAGGGACTGGCCCAGGGACGTGAAGAGGGACGCGAAGCGATGCGGAGCGAACTGCTGTCTGCTCTCGCTGCCCTCGGTCAGGTAACGGCGCGCCTCGTCGCCCTCGAAGATCACCTCGTCGCCCGCTTTACCCCTCAGCTCGTCCGCCTGGCTCTGGAAGTGGCGGAAAAGATTGTCGGCAAAGCGGTGGAGGAAGATCCCTCCCTCGTTGCCTCCGTCCTCCAGCGAGCTTTGGCAGAAGTCCCTCACGCTACACAGATACGCCTCTGGCTCCACCCCGCTGATTATCGTCTCCTGGTGGAGCTCTCTCCGGACCTGCTCCAGGACCGGACGCAGGGGAGCAGGCAGGTGACGGTTTGTACGAGCGAGGAGATCGGTCGCGGGGGATGTCGCGTGGAGACCGAGCTGGGCACAGTGGACGCCACTATTCCGGTGCAGTTGCAGGAGATCCGCAGACAGCTCTTGGATGAAGAAACGGAGGGATAACTCGGGGGCGTTTGTATGCCTCCCGAGGCGTGTCCGGACCCAGCTATGGGCGAACGAACGGAGCATACAGAGCAGGGAACAGGTGAGCCGGAGCGATGGCGTATCGATCTGGCTCCCTTTCACGATCGCCTGCGCGCGCTCTCTCCCTTGCGCGTGTGGGGTACGGTGACGGACGTGCTCGGACTCCTCATAACCAGCCGCGGGCCGTGGCTTCCCGTCGGTGGCATCTGTGAGGTCCATCCTTTGCACGGGGGCAGTCCGGCCCTGGCCGAGGTCGTAGGGTTTCGCGGAGGGCAAACGCTGCTGATGCCGCTGGGGGAACTGCGCGGGGTAGGAGCTGGGAGTACGGTCATCGCTCGGGCGCGCGCAGCCCACTGCACGGTAGGAGAAGGGCTCCTCGGTCGAGTCATCGATGGTTTGGGCCGTCCGCTCGATGGCAGAGGCATCATCCCTGCTGCTGGAGTCTATCCGCTGTATGCTCGTGTGAAAAACCCCCTGGAGCGGGAGGAGATCAGAGAACCGCTGGATATGGGCGTGCGCGCCATCAATGGCGTGCTCACTTGCGGCAAGGGACAAAGAATCGCCATTATGGCAGGCGCCGGGGTGGGAAAAAGCACGCTGCTCGCCATGATCGCCCGCTATACGCAGGCCGAGGTCAAGGTCATCGCCCTGATTGGCGAGCGGGGGCGGGAGGTGCAGGAGTTCGTCGCACGAGGATTGCCAACGCCAGACCGGGAGCGCATGATCGTCGTCGCTGCTACGTCTGCCGATCCACCTCTCGTGCGCGTGCGGGGGGCGTTTCTTGCCACGACCATTGCGGAGTACTTCCGTGATCGTGGTCAGGACGTCCTTCTGCTGATGGATTCCCTGAGCCGCCTGGCTATGGCCCAGAGGGAGGTCGGATTGGCGACCGGGGAACCACCATCCACCAGAGGGTATCCCCCCTCCGTCTTTGCCTTGTTGCCACGGTTGCTCGAGCGCACAGGCAAGTGGAAAGGGCAGGGCAGCATCACTGGTGTATACACGGTGTTGATGGAGGGCGATGACCCGCACGAACCTGTGGCCGATACTGTCCGCTCTCTCACCGACGGGCATATCCACCTCTCCCGCCGCCTGGCAGAGCAGGGCCATTTCCCTGCTATAGAGATCCTCTCCTCGGTGAGCCGGGTGCGGAGCCGGGTCACGACCGAACAACACCAACGGCTGGTGGCGGAGCTGGTGCGCTATCTGGCTGCCTATCGAGATGCCGAAGACCTCGTTCAGGTCGGTGCATATGCGGCGGGCAAGAATCCCGACGTCGATCGTGCCCTCCAGCTCCTGCCGAGGATCCGTCGCTATCTCTGTCAAGCAGAGTCGGAAAAGGTCGGCCTGGGAGCGAGTATCGAACAACTGGCGGAACTGCTGGCGACGTAGAAAGGCACGGATGGCCGCTTTTCGTTTTCGTCTCGCCCCACTCTTACGGTATCGCACCCGCCTGCGGGAAGGGAAGCGCTCGGAACTGGGTGTTTTGCTGCAGCAGCAGGAGGAGATTGTAGGCCAGATCCAGCGATTGGAGCTCTCTCTGCTCCAACAAACCCAGCATTTGGAAGAGCAGTGTGGTAGGGTCGTCTCCGCGGTCGACCTCTCTTTGCAGGGTGCCTTTGCCCGACATATAGGAGAGCGTCTGCGCGAGCAGCGCAGGGCCTTGGCGTTCGTGCAGGAGAAACTCGCAGAGAAGCGCAATGAGGTAGTACAGGCCGACAGAGCGGTAAAGGTACTCGAACGCCTCCGTGCTCGTGCCTGGGAGAGACAGCAGCAGCGGGAGAAGAGAGAGGAGCAGCACCTCCTCGACGAGGTCGGGCAGAGACGGTCTCGCCATGTGGGCGGGGGTTGAGGCGAAAAAAGCAGGGGAAAAAAGTTCTCGGCAGCGGTCGATTCTTCCCCTGCAGGGGACGGGCGCGCCCTCCTGGGTGGACAGCGCGACCATGTTCGCCGCGAGTCCGCTCCGCGCCTTCAGCGACAGCTCGAGGAGAAAATCTCACGAGCTGACGCGCGTGACGACTGTCGCTCGGCTCTGGATGGATCGTCTCCTGTTCGGGAAGCGCGGCTGGCATCAAGTTTGTTACTGTCTCCGTCTGTCATGCGCGCTCCCTGTTGTGTGGCAGACCGCCTGCACCCAGCCACCTCCTCTCAGGACATGCTGCGTCCTGGGACGCTGCGTGCACGGGTGGGGGATATGAGAACTGCTCACTTCTTTGCGCTGTTGTTGCTCCCGGCGGAGCACGCTGGCGAGCCAGTGGACAAAACTCCTGCTGCACAAGCGATGCCCGGAGAGGACATCGACTCTTTTGCCTTCTTCTGCGGGACGGTTGTTGTTCCCGCCACTGCCCTCCCAGCAGATGAAAGTGCGGAGATGATCTCCTTTACAGGAGAAGAGACAGAATACCTGACGGCGGTCAGAGGACACAGAACAGGCGAAGGCGCTGGATTGCCGTATGTCCAGCCAGATGGTTTCCTGCCGCCTCATGGGGACGACTCTGCAAGCCTGCCTGGAACCGTGCTTGCCGTCTGTCCCGTATCTGACGAGGACATGGGCCGGAGTAAAGCCGACAGATTCTCGCTCGCGGGGGTGGAGGCTGAAGGTGTCTCGCGTGTGGACAACCGCTCTCTTCCCACCACCGACGGGGGGCGACTTGGCTCTCTCTCTTCCGCAAGCAGCCCTGAGTCTGGGCCTGACCCCCAGCCAATCTTCTCACGCGCAAGCAGACGGGAAACGGCACATGCACGGGAGGTGGAGCTTTTTGGGGCCGGAGCGGACGAGGCAAACGGATCCGTGCAGCGAGAACCCCTCTACTTGGTGAGCAGCCCGAGTGGATCTGGATTCTCATGGCCGCACGGCGACAGGATCGGTGCGCACGAGCAGGGGCAACCGATCGGGCCGACAACGCCGGTTCCTGGCCTGCGTCTCCCATCGGCTGCGCAGGACAGGGAACACCTCCAAGAGAAGAGACCTAGTGGCGATCTTGTCGGCGATCCCGATCCCACCCTGTTTTCCTCCCCCCCGCAGCCGGCAAGAGTCCTTGAGAAAACGGAACGGCTCAGTCCCTTCCTTCCCGCTGCCGGAGGTGCGGACCCTGGTGTGAGAAAGCGGGTAAGTCGAGAAGTAGAAGGATGGAGTGGAGCGGAGAACAGCATCGTGGGCACGCTACCGCCTGGTGCTGTGCAGCACTTGTCCGCTCGTCTTGCGCCCGCCCCATCGTTTGCTTCTTCTGGGTTCTGGCAGACCTTGGTCGAACACGTCGCAGGAGAGATGTCCGCCCATATTCATCAGCAGAGCCACGAGGTCCTGCTCCAGCTCGAGCCGCCGGAGCTGGGGCGATTGCGCATCGACCTCGTGCTCGAAGGAGAGAAAGTACAGGCTCGCATTCTCGCCGAGGTCGCGGAAGCTGGGACCCTGCTGCAGGTCCATCTGGATGAACTCAAGACCGCTCTCCGGCAGCATAACCTCGAGTTGAGCAATGTGCAGGTGGATGTGAGCGGGTGGGACGGTGGGAGAGATCTGCCAGCCGATTCCCAACCGCACGCGAGAGCCCGTGACGACCGCGCCCCGCAGCCCAGAGTCTCGGAGTGGTCGCCTCCGGCGACGAGAGGAGACGACCCCGGGCAACGCGCAGGTATCGACCTGTGGGTATAGCAGCCCTGAGTGGCTCCTGCGCGGTGAGTGTCTCTTCGCACGGGAACAGGTGCGGATGAAGAGGAGAGATCGACCATGGAGCTCCAATCGATCAGCCCGGCAGGATCAGGACAGCAGGGAGGGATGACTGCTGCGGCAGGAGCCATCACCCAGGACGCCTTTCTCCATCTTTTGATCGTGCAGCTTCAGAACCAAGATCCATTGAACCCGCTCGATAACCAGGAATTTATCGCCCAGCTGGCGACCTTCAACAGCCTCGATCAACTGATCGGCATCAACGCCAAGCTGGACACTCTGCGGACAGAGCAGCTGCGACTGGGCCAGCTCGAGGCTACGGCGCTGATCGGCAAAGAGATCCGTGCGCAAGGAAACCAGCTGGATCTCGGTCGCGGAGAGGAAGTCGAGCTCCGCTATCGCTTGGCGGCTGACGTCGCGCGGGTGGTTATCAATATCACTGATAGCGAGGGGACACTCGTCCGCACGCTCGAGCTGGGAGCTCAGACGAGCGGAGAGCAGCGCGTGGTGTGGGACGGCAAGGATAACATGGGGAATCCTCTGGATTCGGGGATGTATACCTTCGAGGTCAATGCCTTCGACATCAACGGGGGCAGTGTAGCGGGTACGACTTTTCTCCAGGGGGTCGTGACAGGGGTAGACATGACTGGCAGTGAACCCATCCTCACCATCGGCGATCTCCAGGTTCCGGTGAGCGCGGTGATGGGGGTGCAGGCGCGTGCATAACAGCGAATCGAAAGAACGTGCGAAGGAGCAGATATGTCGATCACAAGTTCGTTGCATATCGGTGTTACAGGACTCCTGGCGCATAGCAGGTCCTTATCGGTCATTGGCAACAATGTCGCCAACGTCAACACGATTGGATATAAAGCGACGCGGGCCGAATTTGCCAACCTCCTGAGTACCCTGGAGGGCAATGTGGAGATCGGCAGAGGAGTCATACTGGCTGGGATCACCCCCCTCTTTTTGCAGGGGGCGCTGCAGACGACGGGGAATGTCACGGACCTCGCTATCCAGGGACGAGGGCTCTTTATCGTGCGCGACAGCGAGGGCAGTCCTTTCTATACGCGGGCTGGGCAGTTCCACTTGGATAAGAACGGGATCTTGGTCAATCCGCAAGGGTTCGCTCTCCAGGGGTTTCCAGTGGATGAGACGGGCAAGCCTCTGGGAGGATTGGGCGATATCGTCCTTGACTCGGGTCAGATCCTCCCGGCATCAGCGACCACCAGTATCGGTCTGGTCGTGAACCTCAATGCCGCGGCGACGACCCCTACTGGGGACTGGCCCGGAGGGAGTGGGACCGATGCTCCCCCAGGCGATTGGCTGGCGGCGAGCAATTTCTCGACTATCGTCACGGTGTACGATTCCTTAGGACAGGCCCACGAGCTCACCTTTCTCTTTCGCAAGACCGATGCGAACACCTGGGAGTATCGTGCAGTGATCCCCATCGTTGATGTCCAGACGGATCCGACGGATCCCGAGAACTGGATCGCCGTGGGGGAGGGAAGCTTAGTGTTTAACGACGATGGGACCCTCGACCCAGACAACAGCACGATCAACGACATCACGATCAGTGGGTTTGTCAACGGCGCTGCCGATCTCACGGTACTCGCTGACGATCTCAGTTTTGTCGGCTCTACCCAGTTCGCACGTGCCTCCTCGGTCTTTCTAGTGCGGCAGGATGGGTTCTCGGCTGGCACGCTGACGGGGATCGCGATCAACGCGCAAGGTCTGGTGATCGGCCAGTTTTCCAATGGCAGTACACGCGCGCTTTATCAGATTGCCCTCGCTGACTTCCCCAGTGAGGAGAGGCTCGCCAACATCGGTGGCAACCTGTTCGCGCAGACCTTTGAGTCGGGCAACGTCCGTATCGTTGGCACGCCGGGAACCGGCGTGTTCGGTTCGCTCGTATCGGGCGGGCTGGAACTGTCCACCGTGGATATCACCCAGGAGTTTGCCAACTTGATCAGTTCGCAGCGCGGCTTTCAGGCAAACTCGCGGATGATCACGGTGGCAGACCAGATGTATGACGAGGTCGTCAACCTCAAGCGGTAAGCGCTGGGTGCATCGCCTGTGATTGGTTGACACATCCCAAGGCTGCGGACCGTACATGGCCATGGCATCCGTTTTGCACTTTCCAGGAGCACGAGCAAAGATTCTCCGTTTTCTGCCGATGATTCTGTAGCGAGAAGCGCTCCGCCTGTATGGCAGAGACGGAGAATTGACAGCGAAGACGACTCTCTGACAGGAGTCCGTGGGACGGTAGACGGATAGCCATGGCCCAGATCCTCTCGCAGGATGAAGTGGATGCCCTGCTCCAGGCGTTGCAGCAGGAAGGGCAGCAGAGTGAGGGTTTTCCTGACTCGGAGGCAACGCCTCAACCGTATGACTTTCGCCGCGGTAGTGCGTCGCTCTACGGTCGCTTGCCCGGCCTGGAGATGATTCTCAGTAAGTTTGCCCGCCGCTTGCGCAACCTGTTCGTGTCCGAGCTGGGCAAATCGGTCGATACCAACCTGGGTGCACTCGACACCGTGCTGTATGAAGAATCGATCAAACGCATCCCCCTGCCCAGCAGTATCCATCTCGTGCGCCTTGACCCGCTGCGCGGCCTGGGGGTGTTTGTCATCGAAGCGCGCCTCGCCTATGCCATGATCGATGTGTTTTTCGGCGGCACCGGCCAGCGGCTGGCCAAGGTGGAGGGGCGTGACTTTACGCCGATCGAGACCACCTTCTTGGGGAAGTTCGTCGGCAAAATGTTGCACGCGATGGAGGAGGCCTGGCAACCGGTGGTGCAGCTGAGCGGGCATTATCTGCGCTCGGAAATGAACCCGTATCTTTTGGGCGCGACAGCTACCGGAGATGTGATGATCGTCGCCACCTATCGCATTGATATGGCACAGGTGAGCGGGAATATTCTCTTTTCTCTCCCCTTGTCTGCCTTGAGCGAGGTGCGGGATCAGCTGAAGACCCCTTTTCGTACGCCAGGGGGCGACGGCGACTATGACCACAGTAGCAGTGTCAGTCGGGTATCTCCTCACCTGCGTACCCATCTGCTGCAGTCACCCGTGTCCCTCCAGGCGGTGGTGGGAACGATAGAGCTCAGCCTCCGGCAGGTCTTGCAGCTCCGTCCAGGCGATGTGATCCAACTCGGGCCTCATGCCATGGAGCAGGTCGAGCTGTGGGTGGAAGGGAAGCCGCGCTTTCGTGGCCGTGGTGCCCAGAGGAACGGAGTCAAAGTTTTTGTGGTATCGGGGCGGCATGAGTGACGGCGGTTGCGAGAAGCACCGAGCGGGGAGGTGGCACGAAGGTTTTTGCCTATCGCCAGGGGGAGAGGAGACGCGATGGAACAGGACACAAAAGAGCAGGAACAGCGAGCGAGCCGCACGGAGCTGATCGATCTCTCGTTGTTGTTGGACATTCCCTTGCAGGTGACCGTGGAGTTGGGGCGGGCGCGGATGACGATCGATAACCTTCTCAAACTGGGGCAGGGGTCGGTCGTGGAACTCGACCGCGTCGCCGGCGAGCCGCTGGACATCTATGTCAATCACAAGCTCGTCGCGCGCGGCGAGGCGGTGGTGATCAAAGAAAAATTCGGCGTGCGGATTATCGATATCGTCAGTCCGGAAAAGCGACTGGAGAACTTACAGTGAACCTTTAGGGGTCGCGCAAGATCAAAATACTGATGCGACGATTGGCGGGGTTGAATGGGTTGTCAGGAAACAACAGAGAGCTATCCGCATGACCGCTCACACGCGCGATTCGCGTCGAAGGGATACCCATGCCTTCCAGAGCACGGCGTGCGTTGAGGGCGCGGGCGGTCGATAACTCCCAGTTCGAGTAGAACGCACTGTCCCGATAGGGACGGGCATCTGTGTGGCCACTGATCGCTATCTTGTGCGGCAGGGGCTGTACCTTCTGCGCGATCATTTCCAGAACCCGCAGCAACAGCGGGGTTAATTGGGCGCTGCCCACCGCGAAGAACGCCTGTTGGTCTTTGTCCATCAGGTCGATCAGCAGTCCTTCGGGGGTGAGGTGGAGCTGAATCTGATCCTGGATGGTCAGGTATTCAGCGAGACCGTGAAACTCTGCTCGGAGCTGTCCCTGCAGTTGTTCCAAACTGAAGGGAGAGGCAGGCTCTCCCACAAGAGGTGTAGCGGCAGGATGCACTCCCTTCCCTTCGGGGAACAGAGAGCCGGCCGTCGTTTCAAACACGCCCGGGTCACGGAAGTACTGGGCCAGCCCAGCCTTCAAAGTCGGGTCGGCCGAGGCGATAATCCACAGCACGATAAACAGGGCCATCATGGCGGTGACGAAGTCGGCGTAGGCAACCTTCCAGGCTCCCCCATGGTGACCACCATGCTTGCCATGGACCTTTTTGATCACGATCTGCGGTTTGTGCTCTTCGGCCTTTTTCTGGCTCATCTCTAGTGTCCTGCCATCAGGCGTGCTAAGGCTGCGCTTTCACTCCCCTGCAGGACTCTTCCAGCTCGGCTGCAGACGGGCGCTCGCCACTGAAGATGACCCGACGGGCATACTCGACGGCGATGATCGGTGCAGCCCCGTGCAGGTAGGAGAGGAGGCCAATCTTGATGCATTCGAGATATTTTTTCTCTTCTTGAGCCAGCATCTCCATCTTGGTCGCGAGGGGTTGGAACAAGCCATAACAGCAGAGGACCCCGACAAAAGTGCCGACCAGGGCCGAGGCGATTTTGTGGCCGATCACTTCCGGCCCCTGATCGATAGACTGCATCGTAATGATGATCCCCAGGACGGCTGCCACGATCCCTAACCCGGGGAGGGCGTCTGCCACTTTCGCCACCAGCGCTGCCGGACGATGACTTTCCTCTTCGTAGGTGGCAAGTTCCTCGTCCATCAGGTGCGCCAGCTCGTCTGCCTTGGCGGAGCCGCTCACGATCAGCCGCAGCGAATCGCACAACAAATTGCGCGCTGCCTGGTTGGCAAGAAAGGTAGGGTACTTGGAGAAGAGCGGACTGCTGCTCGGGTCGTCGATGTCTTTTTCGACCGCCATGTCGCCATTCTTGCGCATGGTCGAGAAGAGCTCGAACATCAGGTGGAACAGCTCCATATAATGCGCTTTGGTGAGACCGGAACCGGTGAGCGCCTTGAGCACGCGCGCAAAGATGGCGTTGAGCACCTTGCCCGGGGCAGCGACGATCAGACTGCCCAGCGCCGCTCCGCCAATAATGATAAATTCTGAGACCTGGATGAGCAGGCTGAGCACTCCCCCGTGCATCAAAAACCCTCCGATAATGGAGCCAAAGACGACGATATAGCCGATGACGGTTAGCATGCCGCCCTTCCCACCTGCTTTTGCCTCCGGGAGTACCCCTCCATTGCCTGTTCAGACCCCGTGAAGAAACGATCGTCAACTCTCGGGGAAACTTTAAGCGGGGCGCGCCTTGCAGGGGATCCGCACAGTGCACCGGGATCACATGACGTGACTGCTCTTTGTCAAAGGATTGACAATTGTCCCGACTTCTTTGACAGCGGCGACAGCCTGCCTTTCCCCACAGTCCGCCGTCTCTGACCTGCCAGCACCTGTCCATGCGGGAATCACCTGTATCCTGCATCGTCTTCTCAGAATTACACCGTTGGCATAGCGCTTGCGAACTCTCCGCTCTACAGGACGACCAAGGAGTAGCCACCCGGTATGGCGATGAAGAACAAGCTCGTGCTCATAGGGGGCATAGTCGTGGTCGGGGTCGGAGCCGCCGCGTTTTTTGCCAAGGACTTCTTGACGGGTGGGCATGACGCTCAGGAGGTTGCTGCCGCCGATCACCAGCACGCCGCGCCGCATAGCCCGCATCAGGAAGGGGGAAAAGGTCACGGCGAGAAGCAGGCCGCAGAGACGCGCCTGGATCCCTTCGTGGTGAACCTCGCCGACCAGCCGGGGCGGCGCTATCTGCGCACCACGCTGCAACTCGTGCTCCATCAGCCGCAGGACAAAGAGCGGGTGGAGCAGGCCACGCCGCGGGTGCGCGATGCGGTGTTATTGCTCCTCAGCAGTAAGAGAGCAGAGGAGTTGCTCACCGTAGAGGGGAAGACCCAACTCCGCGAGGAGATCCTCAAGCAGATCAATACCACCATCGGCAAAGAGACCGTCGCGGCAGTGTATTTTGTGGATTTCCTCATCCAGTAAAACACCCCAGAAGCCTCACGGAACGACAATGGGACAGACCATAGCCAGTGTTGCGCTGTTGCTCATGAGCGTGGTGGCGTGTGGCCTGGTTGTTCGTCGCTGCCGGCAATGGAGTGGACGGGGAGCCGCCGTCGGCCATTCGCTGCAGCACCTCGGTACCGTGGCGCTGACTCCCTCGTGTTCGGTCGCCCTGGTACAGGTTGGACGCGAGACGTTGGTGCTGGGACTCACCTCGCAGAGCGTTACGCTGCTGACAACACTCGTCCAGCGAGCGGCAACCGACGCATCTCGAGACCCCTATACGCCAGCGAGAGCCTGCCAGCACTGTATCCAGGTCGGGAATGGAAAGGGACTGTCGGAAGAAGGGGCAGATCGGTTTCTGCCGCTGGAGAGGACGATATGAATCCGGACATCTTCCCGCGGCTGGGCGAGAGCGTGGCAAAAGGCACAGAAGTCAGTACCGCCCTCGAGATTCTCTTTCTTCTGACCCTGCTCTCGCTGGGGCCGTTCCTGCTCATTACCCTGACCTCTTTCACTCGTATTGTCATCGTGCTCTCCTTTTTGCGCCAGGCGCTCGGCACTCAGCAGTCCCCTTCCAACCATATCATTCTGGCGCTGGCGCTGTTTCTCTCTTTCTATGTGATGGCGCCGGTGTGGCAGCGGATTGAAAGCGACGCCGTCGTGCCCTACCTCCAGCGTCGGATCGGCCCACAGGAGGCACTGACGCGTGCGTGGCACCCGTTACGGGAGTTTCTGCGCAAACAAACGCGGCCAGCGGATCTCGCGCTCTTTGCCGAAATGCGCAGCAGACAGGCGGCATCCAACCCTGCGGAGGGAGTCTCTCCTGGCGGCGGCGAGGGCAAAACGGAGAACATCGAGGAGACGGCGGTGATTTTGCTGCCGGCCTTCATGATTTCCGAACTGAAGACAGCTTTCCAAATGGCGTTCTTGTTGTATGTGCCGTTCTTGGTCTTGGATCTGGTCGTGGCGGCGGTGTTGATGTCGATGGGGATGATGTTTCTCCCCCCGGTGCTCGTCTCTCTCCCGTTCAAATTGGTCTTGTTCGTCCTGGTCGACGGCTGGAACCTCTTGGTGGAATCTTTGGTACGGAGCTTTGTATGACCCCGGAAACGGTGCTCGATGTGTTGCGTGGCGCTTTGGAGGTCGGGATGGCAGTGTCCGGTCCGATCCTCCTGACCAGTCTTCTTGCTGGCGTGGCGGTGAGTATCGTGCAAGCCGCTACGCAAATTAACGACCAGACCCTGGTCTTCGTGCCGAAGATGCTTGCTGCTGCGGTGGTGCTGGTCCTGTGTGGAACTTGGATGATGCAACTGTACATCGACTTCACCCGCGCGGTGCTTCTCCGTCTCCCCACGTTGCCGGGCTAAGGTACGGAGTACGTGGGGCGTGGACAACAACGGTATGTCGGTGCTGGCCCAATTCATCACTGCGCACTGGACCACAGTGGTCATCTTCGTGCTTGTTTTGGCGCGCACGGGCGGGGTGATCGTCAGCGCCCCTTTTTGGGGAGGAAGGATGGTCCCCGGTCTCGTGCGCTTTGTCGTGGCTGTGGTGGTCAGTGTTGCCGTCTACCCGCTGGCGACCCGCACCCTCGCGGAGACCGCGAGAGATTCTTTCCGCCTCGATGAGGATCTGTCTCTTTTTGTGCTCCTGGTCGCCCTGGGAGCGGAGAGTCTGTTGGGACTCGGGTTGGGATGGGTAGCCCAGTTCCTGTTCACCGGCATGCGTGTGGCCGGGCAGGTGGTGGAAATCAGAATGGGACTGGGATTGTCGCAGCTCCTCGATCCCCAGGACGGTGGACAGACGACCACCCTCTCCACACTGTTTGAGCTTGTCGCGGTCCTGGTGTTTTTTTCTCTCAACGGCCACTTGTTGCTCATTCAGGCTCTCGCGGCCAGTTATCAGCTGTTTCCTCTGAGTCTGGAGCGGGTACGTCCCGCTCTCTCCGGACTTCCAGTGGCGACAGAGACGGTCCCCACGCTTGCCCGTCCCTCTGTGGTTGCCTTTCTTGCTGGAGTCGTGAGCAGTGCTGGAACAATTTTTGCGATTGCTCTGCGCATAAGTGCTCCAGTGGTAGTCGGGCTGCTGCTCAGTGACCTGCTCTTGGGCATCATGAGTCGGACAATTCCGCAGATGAATATCTTTGTGGTCTCGTTGCCGCTCCAACTCGCACTCGGCCTGGTGGTGCTGTTCTTCTCGCTGCCGGCCTTGGTGTGGTTCTGCACGGCGCAGTTCTCGCTCCTGAACGAGCACCTCTCAGCCTTCCCGCGGGGTGGAGGACGATGAGGATGAAAAGCAGGCGAGGAACCCACGTCGGATTCCAGCACCTTGGAGAGAGGTAACTGCCACTGCTCCTCGCAGGTGTGTGATGCTAGAAGAGAGAGACCAGTTTGAACGAACCGAAGAGCCAACTCCGCGACGGCGAGAGGAGGCACGCAAGAAGGGACAGGTGGCGAAGTCGCGCAGCCTCATCCCGGCTGTGACGCTTCTGGCTGCCACCTGCGTGCTGTACTTCATCGCGAGAGAGCTGCTCGTCAAGCTGGAGCGACTGTTTCGCGGCTGTTTTTCCCTGACCGGGAGAGCAGGCACCATCACTCAGGAAGACGTCTTTTCCCTGCTGCTGGAGTCTGGGCTCTTATTCCTTCCCGTCTTGTTGCCGCTCTTTGCTGGCGTCGTGGCCGCTGGGGTGGCAGGAGGCGCCCTACAGACGGGCTTTCTCTGGACCGCTGAACTCCTGCGTCCGGACCTCTCGCGCCTCAATCCTCTAGCCGGGCTGCGTCGCCTGTGCAGTGGGGAAGCGGTTGCGGAGCTGGTAAAGGCGCTCGGCAGTGTCATGTGCCTCGGCGGGCTCGGTGTCGTGGCGCTGTATATGCATCTCCCCGCTTTTGCCGCGCTGAGTACTCTGGAGGTAGTGGACATTGTCCGTTATGGCGGCAGAGAAGGGGGATGGCTGTTGACAGCGGGGGTAGGGGTGATGACCGCCCTGGCCGGGCTCGATTATGCCTATCAGCGCTGGCGCACAGAAGTGCGGCTGCGCATGAGTCGCCACGAAGTGAAAGAGGAGCTGCGCGAGCACGAAGGGGATCCCTTGATCAAAAGCCGTCTCAAGAGCATCCGCCAGAGACTGGCACGCCAACGCATGATGGCCGATGCCGCGCGGGCTGATGTGGTGATCACCAATCCTCACAGACTCGCGGTCGCGCTGCGCTACCGTCCTGACGAGATGGCGGCCCCGAAGGTGGTCGCGAAAGGGGCAGGGTTTGTCGCACAGAGGATCAGAGAGATCGCGAGGGAGAAAGGCATTCCGCTGGTGGAAAACAAGCCGCTGGCCCAACTACTCTATCGGCTGGTTGAGGTCGGAGAGGAAATTCCTGAGACCCTCTACCGCGCCGTGGCAGAGGTGTTGGCCTATGTCTATCGGCTTCGCCAACGGGTGGACCTGAGGAGCGGTGCATAAAAGCGGAGTAGCCTGGGAAGCGAGAAGCGACATGGCTGAGCGCAGGGGACAGAGACTGACGGTGGTGAGCGGAACTGAACTTGGGTTGGCCCTGGCGTTGGTTGGGGTCCTGGTCATGATGGTTCTTCCGGTGCCGGCCTGGCTGCTCGATCTGGCGTTGGTGCTCAGCATCTCGCTAGCCTTGACCGTCCTCGTGGTCGCGCTGTACGTCCAGGAACCTTTGGACTTTTCCGCCTTCCCTGCTGTGTTGCTCTTTTCTACCCTCTTTCGTCTCGCCCTCAATGTCGCCTCTACCCGTTTGATTCTCCTGCACGGAGAAGAGGGGACAGCGGCAGCCGGGCGGGTGATCGAGGCGTTTGGTCAGTTTGTCGTGGGAGGGAATTACGTAGTCGGGTTTATCGTCTTTCTCATCCTGGTCGTCATCAATTTTGTGGTGATCACCAAAGGAGCCACCCGGATTGCTGAAGTGGCCGCCCGCTTTACGCTCGACGCGATGCCAGGAAAGCAGATGGCGATCGACGCCGATTTGAACGCCGGCTTGATTAACGAGGCCCAGGCCCGACAGCGCCGCTATCGGATCCAAAAGGAAGGGGATTTTTACGGAGCCATGGATGGGGCGTCGAAGTTCGTGCGCGGGGATGCCATTGCTGGGCTGATCATCCTCGCGGTGAACCTCGTGGGAGGATTCTTCGTCGGTGTTTTCCAAAAAGGACTCGATGTCGCCCAAGCGGCCCGCACCTACAGCCTGTTGAGTGTGGGAGACGGGTTGGTGAGTCAAATTCCCGCTCTGATTATTTCTACGGCGGCCGGGATGGTGGTGACCCGTACCGCTTCCGGTGCCGATCTCGGCAAAGAGTTGGGAGTGCAACTGTTCTGGCGTCCGCAGGCGCTGGCCGTGGTAGCAGGAATTCTGGCTTTGTTCGCTCTTATTCCTGGCTTTCCCTTCTTTCCGTTTGTGTTGACGGCGGCCGTTGCGGCCGGAGTGTCCTATACGGTCGGACACGCCAAAGAGCAGCTCGAGGTGCAGCAGGAGGCAGCGGCGGCGCAAAGCACGGCGGCGGCCGAACAGGCGGAACCGCTCCGCTCTGCTCCGCTCGACCTGCTGGAATTAGAGGTAGGGTACGAGCTGGTCCCATTGGTAGACGGTGAAAAAGGCGGATTGGTCGAACGGATCAGAGCGTTGCGGCGTCAGCTCCTCGCCGACAAAGGATTTCTCGTCCCCCAGATTCACATCCGCGACAACCTGCGCCTGGGCAGCAAGGAATATGTCATCCTGGTCAAGGGGGTGGAGGCGGGCAGAGGAGAGCTGCGCCCAGGCCGGCTGCTAGCGATCAGCGCCGGACAGACGGTGGGCGAGCTGCACGGAGAAGAGACCCGTGAGCCCTCCTTCGGGTTGCCTGCGCTCTGGATCGCTGCGGCAGACCGGGAGCGAGCAGAGATCATGGGGTATACGGTGGTGGATGGAGAGACCGTGCTCATCACCCATCTGTCAGAGATCGTCAAACGCTATGCGCCTGATCTGCTCACCCGTCAGGATGTGCAAAGGCTGTTAGACGGCCTGGCGCAAGAACACCCAAAGGTGGTAGAAGAGCTGATCCCCCACCATCTGACTGTCGGCGGAGTACAAAAAGTCCTGCAAAATTTGCTGCGCGAAGAGGTTCCCATTCGTGATCTGCTGACCATCGTCGAGACCCTGGCGGATGCTGCACCTTATACCAAGAATCCTGACGAGCTGACCGAATACGTGCGTCAGGCGCTCTCGCGTACGATTACCGCTGCCTACCGCACTCCTGAAGGGGTGATTCCTCTTATGACGGTGGATCCGCACATTGAGCGGGTGATTCGCGATAGCGTACAGGAAGGGATGGCGCTCGATCCGCAAGCGGCGCAGCGCATTCTCGGCAGCGTCCAACGGGCGGTCGAGGTATTTACGGCCCGCGGCCTGTTGCCGGTGTTGCTGACCAGTCCAGGGGTGCGCCGGCATCTCCGACAGTTGCTCGGTCGCTATCTGCCGCAGGTCGCAGTCTTGTCGCATAGTGAAATTGCCGAAGGAGTAAAAATCCAATCTCTCGGTGTGATTAGGTGGAGCGATGGAACTTAAATATTTTTGGGGAAGAGACATGGATGAAGCCCTGCGCGCGGTGCGGGCGACCTTGGGCCCGGACGCCTTGATCCTCGAGACTCGCAGTGTAGCGGGGGAGAACGGGACGGGAAAAGGCATGGGAGTACAGATTACTGCCGTGCGAGAGACCAACGAAGCAGCGGCCTCTTCACTGCCGCCAGCGGATGCTGGTCAGCCCGAGGACAGTCGGACATTAGCTCTTGGCGATCAGCAACGGCAGACGATTCTGATGCAGGACAGGTCGCCGGAGTTGATGAGCAGGGAGCTGGAAGAAGTCCGTCAGGAGCTTGCCGCCCTGCAATCCTTGTTCTGCTGGCTCGTGCCTGGGATAGGAACAGGAGGGCTGCTCGAAGAGCTGGTGCGGCAGGGCGTAGCCCCGCACCTGTTGGCACGTCTGCTGCGGGAGACGGCGTCGATCGCGGGGGCGGATGAACGCGAGAAGATGCGGCAGGTGCTGACGCGGTCGATCCCTACCGGGGGCGATATAGAGACCAAAAGAGGGAAGAGGCAGTATCTTGCGCTCATCGGCCCTACGGGAGTGGGGAAAACGACCACCGTGGTCAAGCTGACCGTGCGTCTCGCGTGTCGAGGGGATCGCCGCATCGGCTGGGTGAGCCTGGATAACCGCCGTATCGCTGGCGCGGAACAGCTCGCGGTCTACGCCGGAATTTTGGGAGTGCCTTATGAAGTAGCGGAGAATGCGGAGGGGCTGGCTCAGGCATTAGGACACCTGTCGGCCTGTGATGTCGTGCTCATCGACACCAGTGGAACCAATCCCCAAGATACTGCAGCACTCGAGGAGCTGGCAGCGTTTCTCGCAGCGGTTCCTGAGCTCCAGCGCGCTCTGCTCCTCAGCGCGACGACCAATGGCGCGGATATGACGGCCTGGGTGGAGCGGTACCAACGGGTTGGCTTCGACTCACTGTTGTTCACTAAACTGGACGAGTGCACGCATTTTGGTCCACTGGTCACCGTTGCCGTGACCTGCGGTCGTCCGCTCTCCTATGTCACCAACGGGCAACAGGTGGCGAACGGCTTGGAGGTCGCCACTTCCGAGGCGATTGTCCGCTTGCTCTTGCCATAGAGGACCGGATGGATCGGCAGAACATCCAGTTGCGAATGTCCAATCGCTGAGTGGTTCATCCTATGAACGCATGTGTCGATACTGACAACCAGCATCATATCCATCAGGATTGCTCCGTCAGTCCCTCCCCGACCCACGTTTTTGCCGTCACCAGCGGGAAGGGCGGGGTGGGAAAGACCAATGTGGTGGCCAACCTTGCTGCCGCTCTCGCCCTCGCCCGCAAGCGCGTCATGGTGATTGATGCCGATCTCGGGCTCGCCAATCTCGATCTCTTCCTGGGAGTCACGCCACAGTACACCTTGGCGGATTTCTTTGCCGGCACCAGGGCGCTGACTGACGTCATCATTCCTGGCCGTCTCGGCATCGCCCTTCTTCCAGCAGCCAGCGGAGTGCAGGAAGTCACGTCGCTGAGTGGCGAGCAGAAGATCTCTTTCCTCACCGAACTCGACGCCCTGACGCACCGGATGGATGTCGTCCTGGTCGATACCGGCAGTGGCATCTCTGATACCGTCACCTATTTTGCCGCAGCCGCTCAAGAGATCATTGTTGTCGTTACTCCCGAGCCATCCGCCCTGGCCGACGCCTACGCGTTGGTCAAAGTCTTGGTTTCGACCCATCAGGAGAAGCGTTTTTGGATCTTGGCGAACAACGTCGAAAACGAACGCGAGGCCGCGCGTCTCTACGATACGCTCTCCCGTATGGCCCTGCGTTTTTTGAACGCGTCGCTCGACTTCTTGGGCTGGATTCCCCGTGATCGGGAGCTGGTGCGGGCAGTAGCCCGTTGTCAGATGGTCATGACGACCGCTCCGCAGAGTCCCGCGGCACGCGCGTTCATGGTGGTTGCGCACCGGCTCGCCGGGGCGGTTGCTGCGGAAGCGCGGGTGAAAGGGTGTCCGCAGTTTTTCTTTCGCCGTATCCTGGCGGTGGCAGGGAAGAAAGGGTGGGAGACATGACTTCAGCGCCGTCGTCGCGCCAATCCGGTCTCGCGCATCGCAGCGAAGACAGCCAGGCGCATATCCCGAGTCAGGCTGATCCACGGGCAAAAATGCTCGAAGCATACCTCCCACAAGTGCGCCTGGTAGCAGAGCGGACTCACCGTCGTCTCCCGCCGGGGATCGACTTGGAGTCGCTCGTGCACGCCGGGGTGATGGGGCTGTTAGAGGCCTTGCAGCGCTACGATCCTCGCCGTGGCGTCGCGTTCCACGCCTATGCGCGCTATCGCATCCAGGGCGAAATCATGGAGTATCTGCGCTCGCTCGACTGGGTGAGTCGCTCGGTGCGAGCATGGGGACGCAAAGTCGCGGCGGTGCGCGATCAGCTCGCGGGACGCCTCGGCCGGGAAGCCACGGCACAGGAAATAGCGGCCGAGCTCGGCATTTCCCTCCAGGAGTACTACCGCATCGATCAAAAGGTCAGCGAAGGCGCGATCCTGAGTCTGGAAGACCTCGCCATGACCTCGGAGGAGGACTGGCACAGGGCTAAAGAACACTTTGCTCGTCATCCCTTTGTGGACCCGCTGGCCCTCCTAGAGCAGGCGTGCGACCCGCTCACCTGGGTCGAGGGAAAGGATTTGGTCGAGAAGTTGACCGCCGCGATCGCCGCCCTCCCTGAGCGGGAGCGGTTGGTGGTGACTCTGTACTACCATGAAGAACTGACGTTTCGGGAAATCGGTGAAATTTTGGACCTCAGCGAAGGGCGTATCTGTCAGCTGCATGCCCAGGCGGTTGCCCGATTACGCCAAGCGTTAGGGGGAAAAGCCGCAGCCCACGGGAAGGAGAACGGCGCCAGATCCTCTTCCCGCACGGCTCGAAGCGTCGGAACAGAGGCGAGCGTTCGTGTGGCGTGATCCCTAGGGAGAACGACGGGCAGCGATGGCGGATATGGTCGGCAAAATTCCCGCCCCACTCGCAGAGCCGACGCCGGTGACGGCACGGACGGGGGAGCGGAACCCGCGGGATAGGAAGAACCTGGCCCACAAGCGACACACGCCGACCAGAGGGGCGCAACGACCGTCTGCCGAAATCGCGGAGGTCAACACGGGAGAGCGGGGAACCGTGCTCGACATCAGGGTATGAAAGGAGTGTATGTATGGATGCTTTCTGGCAATGGAGTGACAGTAGCGCAGTGCAGATCATGTGGGTGCTGGTCGGGGTGGTTGGACTCCTCTTCTGCCTCTGGCTCAAGGAACGAAGCCGGAAAAAATGGGGTGAGCAAGCCGCACGACTGCAGGAGGCGGTACACAATGCCAATGTGATAAACAGCAATTTCTTCCACTCGCTGGAAGTGGTGCAAAAGCACCTCGAGTCTCTGCTAGTCCGTGCCGACACTGCCGAGCAAAGGCTGCGCCGCCTGTTGACCCAGGCAGAGGTTGGCAGAGTCGATCAATACGCGACAGCCTCTCTCCTCCTCTCTGAAGGGGAGGAAGTGGAACAGGTGGCCCGGGTGCTTCGCCTCCCGCTGACGCAGGTGCGTCTGGTGCAGGAGTTGCGGCAGGAGGTAGACAAGAAGAGGCAGCAGGGCGGTGGAGACAAGGAGACGAAGAAGATAAGCGGAGATTCCCGCACCAAAGGGGACAAGAAAAAGCTGCATCCCCTCGCTGCTCACGCGATCGGCGATGGTGGAGCGCCCAGCTAAGTCGCCTGCAGCCGGGGATCCGAGAGGGAGCATGCCGGCGGATGTGACAGGACCCAGCAAGGGAATGGCGAGGCGCAAACGTGCTGGCATGGGGGAAAAAGTTGCCGGGGAAGGGCCATGTCAGCCTCGAACGAGGCAGAGATGACGAGAGAAACAAAAACACTGAGGGCGAAAAATCACCGGCTTTCGCCTAACCCGGGCACTGTCGGCGAAACTCTCGTCCTGCGCCTGCGCGGATGAAGACGGTATGGTTGTTGCTAAGAGGAGAGAGACGTGAATGCGGCCATGTACAAAGCTGTCTCCGGTGCCATCGTGCAGATGCGCCGACTCGAGGTGGTTGCGCAGAACCTGGCCAATGTGAGCACCGCTGGTTACAAGGGAGAGCGCCTCGCCTTTGGGGAGATCCTCGCGTCGGTCTTCGGGCCGCGGGAGCGGACGGGTGGAATGGTCGTGGTGGGAGAGCAACGGACGGACTTTTCGCAAGGCGAGCTCCAGCAGACCGGCAATCCTTTCGACCTGGCTATTGTGGGAGACGGGTTTTTTGTCGTCGATACTCCCCGGGGCATCCGTTATACCCGTCAGGGGACTTTTACCCTGGCTGCGGACGGTACCGTGGTGACCCCTCTCGGTGATCCCGTGCTTGGAGAGGCTGGTCCCATTCGCGTGGAGGGTGAGACCGTGCAGGTCACGCCGGAGGGAGTGGTGCTCGCGGATGGGATTGAGGTGGATACCATCCGCGTGGTCCGCTTCGCTGACCCGCGCCGTCTCACGAGAGAAGGCTACAGTCTCTTTCGCGGTCCTGACAGTGAAGCGCAAACCGCTCCTGCCCAGATCCTCCAGGGCCACCTCGAGCAGGCGAATGTCAATCCCATCGAGACGATGGTGACGCTCATCACCCTGCAACGCCAGTTCGAGGCCTACGAGCGTGCGCTCCGCAGCATGGATGCCGCAACAGAAAAGATGCTGACGGAGGCGGTACGCGTGTAGTCTGTTGCGTATGACTTTTCGGCGCTCTGGGGGAACAGGGAGGAAGAAGGAGCTCCGAGGGACAGAGCGTGACAGCTCGATCCCGAGCGGCGTTCCGGCCAAAAGGGACGAACGAGAGAAAAGGAAAGGTGTTTCTGCCACACCATCGGTGTGCAACTGCATAGGAGAGAACGATGCGTGCGCTATGGACCGCTGCCACTGGCATGCATGCCCAACAGCTCACTCTTGATGTCATCGCGAACAATCTCGCCAACGTGCAGACCGCCGGGTTTAAGCGCAGCCGGGTGGACTTTCAGGACCTGGTGTACGAGAGCGCGCCGGTTCCCGGCACCGCCTCGGCTCAGGGTCGTGAGATTCCCTCCGGCTTTCAGATCGGACACGGCGCACGGGCAGTCGCCACGCAACGGCTCTTTATCGGTGGCGACCTGCAACAGACAGGCAATCCGCTCGATCTGGCGATCGAGGGAGATGGATTCTTTCAAGTCGTGCAGCCCAGCGGAGATATCGCTTATACGCGGGCTGGAACGTTCAAAAAAGATAGTCAAGGCCGTTTGGTGACTACGGAAGGCTTTCCTGTCGAACCCGAGATCACTATTCCGGCCGATGCGCTTTCTGTCACCATCGGCATGGACGGAACGGTGTCTGTCACCCAACCCGGTGTCGCCCAGCCCCAAGAGATCGGGACCATTGAACTGGCGCGGTTTGTCAACCCAGCAGGGCTGCAAAGCATCGGCCGAAACCTCTTTCTCCCTACTCAAGCCTCAGGAGATCCTACGCCTGGTACCCCTGGACAAGAGGGGCTGGGGACGCTCCTCCAGGGATTCGTGGAGATGTCGAACGTCAACGTGGTCGAGGAGATGGTCAACCTGATCGTGGGACAGCGGGCGTACGAGATTAACTCACGGGCGATTCGCACCGCTGACGAAATGATGCAGACCGCGAACAACTTGGTGCGCATGTAAGATGGTATGCAGCGCAGACGAATTCGACCAGGATGGCGAGTTGCCCTTTGTTGCCTAGGGGTGTTGCTGCCGCTCTCTGCCCGCGCAGAAAGCGGGCGGGTGCTGACCGCAGAGCGCGTCGAGGCAGCGGTGCACCGCCACGTCCTCCAACAGGGGCCCTGGCAGGCAGGGGAGGTAGAGGTACGGGTGCGCGCTGTGCCGCCTTTGCGGCTGCCTGGGGGAGAGATAGAGCTCCAGGTCGTGCGCCCGCGTCAAGTGATTCCTGGCCTGCGCAGTTTCCTGCTGGCAGTGGGGGTGACCGGGCGAGAAATCACCAAGGTGTGGGTCCAGGCAGAGATACGGATCTTCGCCCAGGTGGTGGTGACCTCTCGTCCTCTTGCGCATCACGAGGTGATTACTGCTGACGCCGTGCGTCTGGAGCGACGGGAGATCAGTACCCTCGCCACGCGGGCGTTTACCAAGATAGAAGAGGTGGTTGATCGACAGGCGGCCCGTGCGCTGGCGGTCAACGAGATCCTTACTCCTGCGCTGGTCCAGCAACCCCGCGTCTTGCGCCGTGGGAGTGCGGTCACGCTGCTCTACGAGAGCTCTGCACTTCGGGTCGAAACCTCTGGACAGGCGCTGGAGGGGGGCAAAATCGGCGATCGCATTCGCGTCAAAAATTCCTCCTCGGGCAAAGTGCTCGAGGGCCAGATCCTCGATGCGCGGACAGTGAGGGTGCACTGATGCAGGCAAGAGGGTGGAAGATCGCGAGCAGTAGGCAAGACGGTGTCACCGGTCGCTCTCGGCTCTGGGCTTTTGGCGCTTCTTTCGTGCTGGTCGGGGCGCTGATAGGCTGCGGGCCGCAGATGCGGGTCCGGTTCGTGCCGCAGCCTTCCGCGGAAGAGCTCGCCCGGGAGGTCCAGCGCGTCCAGCAAGTGCCGCTCCCCCCTCTCACGACTCAACCGGCTTCGCCCGGGTCCCTCTGGCCTGCCGATGACCGGGTGTCCTTGTACCGCGATAAAAAGGCGTTGCAGGTCGGTGATAGCCTGACGATCCGCATTGTCGAGACGGCCCAGGCGAGCAATGCAGCCGACACCAAGCTCGAACGTCAGTCTGCTATCGAAGCCAATATCAACTCGCTTTTTGGCCTGCAGAGTACCCTGGCGCGTTCGAATCTCCTCAATCTCCTGGATGTGAACGCTGAGAATGCGCATGCGGGTGCAGGGACGACCTCGCGGCAAGGACGGTTGATCGCCAGCATGACCGCGGTGGTGAGGGAGGTGCTGCCCAACGGCAACCTGGTCGTGCAGGGAAGCCGGGCCGTCGTGGTGAACAATGAAGAGCAGTATATGACGCTGACTGGCATCGTGCGGCCACAGGACATCAGCCGGGACAATGTCGTGCTTTCTACTCAGGTGGCCGACGCTCGCATCACTTTTGGTGGCATCGGTTTGGTGGCCGATAAGCAACGGTCCGGCTGGGGCACGTGGATTTTTGATTGGGTGTGGCCGTTCTGACGAGCATCGACACGGGCACCGATGAAAACGGCGAAGAAGAAAATTTCATTAGTTCCTCTCTTCCGGCTTGGGGTGATCGTGTGCCTCATGTGCTGCTGGTCCATAGCGCAGGCCGCGCGGATCAAGGATGTCGCCCACGTGGAAGGAGTACGGAGCAACCAGCTGTTGGGCTATGGGCTGGTGATGGGGCTGGACGGGACCGGCGACCGACAGAACACCGAGTTTACCGTCCAGACCCTCACGAACCTGTTGCAGGAATATCAGATCCGGGTGGACCCGAGAGATGTGCGCGTGAAGAATGTCGCCGCAGTGATAGTCACAGCCGAAGTTCCACCGTATGTGCAACCGGGCACCCGCCTGGACGCTGTGGTGTCTTCTCTCGGGGATGCGCGGAGTCTCTCGGGAGGAACCTTGCTCCTGACGCCTCTGAGAGGGGCTGACGGTCGCGTCTATGCCGTCGCGCAAGGACCGGTCAGTCTGGGTGGGGGATACACCGCTCTCGGTGTGGGTGCGCGTATCAGCAAAAACCACCAGACCGTCGGGCGGGTCACAGCAGGCGTGCTGGTGGAACGCCCAATTCCTACCGAGATTTTAACTGCCGAGGGAGCGGTGCGCATCAACGTCAAGCAGCCTGACTTTACCACTGCCCAGAGAATCGCGGCGACAATCAACGCTGCCCTGCCCGAGGCTGGTGCAAGACCGCTCTCTCCGGGGGTCGTCACCGTGACGCTGCCCCGCGCGTATCACCAGGACCCGGTCGCCTTTGTCGCCGCTCTGGAGGTTCTGGAAGTCTCTCCCGACGCTCCTGCGCGCGTGGTGGTCAACGAACGGACAGGTACCGTGATTATGGGCCACGCGGTGCGTATCGCGCCGGTCGCGGTGGCACATGCGGGGCTGCACATTACGGTGAAAACCGAGCTAGGCGTCTCTCAGCCTCCACCGCTGAGCCGCGGGGAGACAGTTGTAGTGCCGGACACCACCATTGTCGTCGAAGAGCCCGACAACCGTCAGTTGGTCGAGCTGCCAGGGGGACCAGGGGTAGAGCTCAGAGAGATTGTCCTAGCCTTGAATGCTCTCGGAGTGACTCCGCGCGACCTCATCGCCATCTTTGAGGCGCTCAAAGAGGCCGGAGCCTTACAAGCTGAGCTGGTGATTATGTAAGAGGGAGGGCCTGAAGGCGATGAGCGGAGAAGGTAGCTGGGCGGTGCGCGGCGGAGGATTCGCCAGCAGTCTCCGAGAGACTGTCCGGGTCGGTGTAGGTGGCAAAAGTGCAGAAAGAGAGGAAGAAGCTAAACAGCGCGTCGCTGAGGAGTTTGCCTCCCTGTTGTTCTTCGAGATGATCAAGGCGCTGCGCGCGACCGTGCCGCAGGGTGGGCTCTGGGCGCAAGACTCGCTCGCGCACGATGTTTACACCACCCTGGCGGACATGGAGATAGCGCGCAGCATGGCACGCCAACAGGGGGTGGGCCTCGTCGGATATGTCGAGAGGGCCTTGGCGGCATACGACCGTGCTGCTCTCTACGCCCTGCCTGTCGATGGAGTTGTGTCGTCTCCCTTCGGACTGCGCCAGGATCCGCTGGGAGGAGGACAACGTGTCCATGAAGGGATCGATATTGCCGCCTCTAGCGGGAGCCCGATTCGCGCCCTGGCGGCGGGGAGGATCGTCTTTAGTGGCTGGGTCGAGGGGTACGGCAACTTGGTCGCCATCGATCATGGGAATGGCATGGTGACCCGCTACGCCCACACCGAGGCCAACCTGGTCTCGGTGGGTGAGGAGGTTGTGGCCGGGCAGAACATTGCCTTGGTCGGGAGCAGTGGGCGCGCGACAGGCCCGCACCTCCACCTCGAGGTTCTTCAGGATGGACGGCCCATTGATCCTCGGTCTTTCCTGACCCTGGCGTCCTCTGCGAAGCATGCCGGGCGCTGACACGGCTCAGGAAATCAGGCAGGGTGTATTGCAGGGCTAAAAAAGATCGCTAACTCGCCGATAAAGAGGAAAGAATATGAAGATTACCAATAGTGAGCTTCTTCATACGAACCTCTCGCAGCTCATCACCGGCGACAAGAACGTGTCTCCGGTGGCAGACAGAGGAGAGAAAGAGATCACGCGATCGGGCGAGGCGATCCGCGTGACGATCTCTTCCGAGGCCCGTCACTTGCAACGGGTGGTCGAACTGGCCCGGCAAGGAGATGCCATGCGGGCAGAGAGGGTACACACGATCAAGGAGCAGATTCTGCAAGGGACCTACCAGGTCGAGGCGGTGGAAGTGGCGAAAGGGATACTGCGCAGCGAGATCGCAGAGCTTCTGGGCCACCGCTGACACGGTCTGCAGAGGTGCAATCCGCGGGGGTATCAGTCTGCCAGGCTGCAGGGAACGACAGGTGAGTAAACTGCGAGACTGACCGGCGAGGGACCGGATGGAAAGGGTGAGCGACGGCATGACTGAAGAGCCGACTGGTGGAATACCTATACACGCCTTGAGGGACTTGGTGGCAGTCATGGAAGAAGAGGTCCAAGTCGGGGAGGAGCTGCTCCACAACTTGGAGGCGCAGCGAGTGGCTATTCTCTCGTGGGATGCCTCGACCCTGCTGCTGCGGGTGGAAGAACGGGAAGCGATGCTCCGTCGGCTCAGTGCGCTCGAGGAGAGACGCCAAAGGATTGTGCTCGACCTGCCGTGTCTCTCGCCAAACCACGGTCCGTCGCTGAGAACCTTGCTCGCCCGCCTCCCCGAGGGACCGGAAACCGTTTCTCTTCGCCGCCTGCAGCGGCAGATCTTAGAGCTCTACGGCCGCCTGCGGGCAGCGGAGCAGCGGGTGGTCGCCTTAATGGACAACCTGCTGGGTCACCTCCGCGAGGCGCTCACCTGCTTTTGTTACTCTCCTGTGTACCTCTATGGAAAAAAAGGGGCGATGACCTATGGACGTCCAGCATCGGGGTTGATCCAAGGAAAAGCCTAGGACCAATGGATGTAGACTTCCCCCTCGCGTGTGGTCGCGGATCGACAGAGCACGACGGGGGGAAGAGGCTGAGGTGGTTATCATGTCCATCCTTTCTCTCTTGTTCATCGGTGCGCATGCCATGGGGGTACAGCAGCGGGCCATCCAGACTACTGGACACAACTTGGCCAATGTGAGCACCCCGGGTTTTTCTCGGCAACGGGTAGAGCTTTCTGCTGCCATGCCGACGCGCGAGGGGCAGTGGCTCCTGGGTCGGGGGGTGCAGATCGACGGGATCCACAGAGTTGTCAGCCGGTTTCTCGAAGCCGAGCTCCTCAGCCTCAAGAGCACTCTGGGTTTTAGTGAGGCCGAGAACCGTGCGCTGCGCGAAATAGAAAACGCGTTTCCGCTGACCGGGGAGAGCGGAATCGGGGCTGCGCTCGATGCCTTTTTTGCTGCTCTGTCGGATCTAGCGAACAACCCTGCCGGTCAGGTGGAGCGGGTGAATGTGGTCGGCAAAGCACAGGCGCTCGCCCATACGCTCCGCCAGACCCGGAGCATGCTGACGGCCTTGCAGCGCAATCTGGATCAGGATCTGGAAGGCGCTGTGCTGCGCCTGAACGAGCTCCTGCCGCAGATCGCCGTCCTCAACCGACAGATTGCTGCCCACGAAGCCGGCGGCAGTCAGGCCAACGATTTTCGTGACCAGCGGCAAGTCCTGTTGCAGGAAGTCTCTCGCCTGACCGGCGCGACGGTCCTGGAGGAGGCCAATGGGCAGGTCACTGTCTTTACCGGAGGGCTCGTCCTGGTGAGCGGGGATCGGGCGGCCTCCTTCAGCAACACGAGCCTCGCTCCCTCTGGGTTGCACCTCGTGACCTACCAGAGTCCTGCTGGGGTGAGCTTTGATGCCACTGCGCTCCTGACCCAAGGGGAGATTGGTGGCCTCCTGACCATGCGCGATGTCACGGTCGCCAATATTCTCGGAAAGCTCGATCAGCTGGCGAAAAGCCTGGTCGATACGGTGAATGCCCAGCATGCGCTGGGATTTGACCTCAACGGTGCAGCCGGGGGCAATTTCTTTACGCCTCTTGCCACCGTTGAGGGAGCTGCAGCCATGGTGGAGGTCGACAGCGCTATTGTGGCAGACGTGTCTCTGATTGCCGCTGCTCAGGACGCTGCTGCCGTGCCGGGCGACAACCGCAATGCTCTCGCTCTGGTCCATTTGCGCACGACCGCGATTGCTGCGTTGGGGAACCTGACCTTCACCGAATATTTTCTTTCCCTGGTCGGAGAGGTTGGGGTACAGACGCAGGCCAGTACCAGTGCGCTCGACTTGCAGCAGGCACTGCTCGTGCAGACGCAGGTCCGACGCGAGGGACTCTCAGGCGTGAATGTGGAAGAAGAGCTGACCAACCTGATCCAGTTCCAGCGGGCGTTCGAGGCTGCGGCCGTGCTCGTCCGCACCGGGGATGAGTTGTACCAGACAATACTCGGGATGGTGAGCTGAGTATGCGTGTCACCAATCAGTCACTGGCCTTCCAAGTCAACGAAGGGCTCCAGCGCGCCTTCCGCCGTTTGGCCGAGGTGCAGGAGCAGGTCACCTCGGGAAAGCGGATCAACCGGCTGTCTGACGATCCCACTGGCGCGGTTCGAGTCCTCGATCTCCACAGTTTTGTTGCCTCGTTGGAGCAGTACGAAAAGAATATTTCCTCGGCGCTTCCTTTTCTCCAGCAGAGTGAGCAGGTCCTGGCCGATGTCGAAGAGGTAGTGGGACGGGCAAAGGAGCTGGCGCTCGCGATGGCGAACGATAGCCACTCGGGTCAGGAACGGGCGCTGGCAGCCGTCGAAGTGCGCCAGCTCTTCTCCCAGCTGCTCTCTCTCGCGAATACGCGGGTCGAGAACCGCTATCTCTTCGGTGGGTTTCGCAACGGTACCGCTCCTTTCACCGAAGGAGCAGGGGGGGTGACCTATGGTGGTGATAACGGCGAGATCGTCGTGCAGCTCAACACCTCGACCACGGTCGTGCTCAACCTGATCGGCGAACAGGTTTTTCAGGGCGTCGGGGTGACCGGTGGGGTCGATCTGTTCGATACCCTCTTGGACCTAGAGGCTGCGCTGCAGAGCAACGACGTGACCGGTCCTGATGGAATCAACACGCAGATTGACCGTCTCGAGCGCGCCCTCGATCAAGTCCTGCGCTTCCGTACGGAAGTCGGTGCACGGCTGCGCACGGCGCAGACGGCACAGGAGGGGGTGGCGTTGATGAAACTACAGACCATCGGTCTGCGGTCGAGGATCGAGGATGCGGATGCCCTGCAAGTCTACTCCGACTTTGCCCGTTTCCAACATGCCTTTGAGGCAGCACTGCGGTCAGCGGCACAGGTGTTTCAGCCGACGTTGCTCGATTTTCTCCGCTAGCTGGCTATGCTTGTGTTGACTCGCCGCCCTGGAGAGAGCATCACCATCGGTGATGACGTCGTCGTGACCGTGCTCGAAGTCAGCGGCAACCACATCCGGATCGGGATCTCCGCTCCGCGTCACGTGCGCATTTTACGCGAGGAGATTTATCAGGCTATGCGGACGGAAAACCGTGCGGCAGCTCGCGGGGGACATCACTCGCGGTTGCTGGACGAAGTCGCTACACGTTTGCGTCATCGGCAGGAGCGGTGTGGTGAGTAGCATCGAGAGCAGACCAGACCTCCTCTCCCTCTGGGTCGGACAGGCGGAAGCATTTTTCTTTCCCGAAGGGCTTCTGGGGTTTCCGGGGTCACGGCATTTTGTGCTTTCGCGCTATCAACCGCCAGACGGGAGTGTGTCCCCGTTTTTCTTGCTGCAAACGCAGGAAAGCGAGACGAGCGACCGAGAGCCCGGTGAGTATGCTGCGCTCTCGTTTCCTCTCATCTCTCCCTACTGGCTTGTGCCAGACTATCACGTGACTCCCCCTCCAGGGGTGCTCGACACGCTTGGAGTGCAGGTGGCAACCGCTTGCGTCGTTTTGGTCATCGTCACCCTGCGGGAGCGGTTAGAAGAGATCACCGTGAATCTCCAGGGACCCTTGCTCTTGAGCCCTGCTACCCGTCGAGGGGTCCAGCTGGTGGTGGAGCAGTATCCGGTCCGCTATCCCTTACTGGGAAGTGGGGGAAAGGTGTCGTCCGACCTCTGAGCTCTCTGTCACGGCATTGTTGGGGTGATCCGGCGGCTGCCCGTGCGGCCCTGGCACCGGTGCCCCCTACGGCTGCTTGAGCAGAGGGAGCTCCCCATGCAGGATCGTGCGTCCCGTGGGACGTGGGCGATTCCTGTCGACCTCAGGGCTTAGCGGTTTTTCTCCTCGCTCCGGAGCGTGTGTGTCGCTCTGTCGACAGCGCGGTAGAGACGGATTTCTACCCGGCGGTTGGCTGCCCGGTTTGCTGCGCTCGTGTTCGGCACCAGAGGACGGAA